>NZ_CP125647.1 GCF_030053135.1 Rhizobium sp. BT04
ATGAACTTTTCCGCATTTTCGATCCGCAATCCCGTACCGGCGATACTGCTGTTTGCGATGCTTGCCGTCGGCGGTTTGCTGGCTTTCAAGCACCTGCCGATCCAGAATTTCCCCGATATGGACCTCCCGACCATCAAAATTACCGCGACGCTCGACGGCGCCGCGCCGTCGCAGCTCGAAACCGAGGTCGCCCGCACGATCGAAGACAATCTTGCTTCGCTCAGCTATCTCGACCACATCACCACGACGATTACCGACGGCACGGTGTCGATCAGCGTCTCCTTCAAACTGGAGAAGGACAGCGAAACCGCCCTGAACGAGGTCCGCAACGCCGTCGACAGCGCAAAGGCCGATCTGCCGGCGCAGATGCAAACGCCAAGCGTCACCAAGGTTACCGTGCAGAATTCGGCGCTGGTCACCTATGCCATCCGGTCTGCCGCCCTTAATGAAACCGAACTCTCCTGGTTCATCGACAACGATCTGACCAAAGCGCTCCTGTCGGTGCCCGGCGTCGGACAGGTCAATCGCATCGGCGGCGTCGACCGCGAGGTCCACGTCGATCTCGATCCGACGACGATGGCCGCCTTCGGCGTCACGGCGACCACTGTGTCGGCGCAATTGAAGTCGGTTCAGGCCGATACGTCGGGCGGCCTCGGAGAAATCGGCGGCACCCGCCAGACATTGCGCACGCTCGGCGCCGTGGCCTCGGTCGATGCCCTGAAGGAACTGCGAATTCCCCTCGCAAACGGGCAGCAGGTTCGCCTCGACGACGTCGCATCCGTCACCGACAGCTTCGCCGAGCGATCCTCGATGGCCTATCTCGACGGTAACCCGGTGATCGCCGTCGAGATCAAGCGCTCGAACGGATTTTCGGACAGCGGTGTCGCAGCCGATGTCGACAAGGCGATGAAACAGTTCGCAGCCAAGCATTCCAACGTGCAGATCGAGGAAGCCTACAGCACGATCGGGCCGATCCTCGACAATTACGACGGCTCGATGCACATGCTGTACGAAGGAGCGATCCTGGCGATCGTCGTCGTCTGGCTCTTCCTTCGGGACTGGCGTGCGACGGTCCTGTCGGCGGTGGCGCTGCCATTGTCCGTCATACCGACCTTCCTCATCATGTACCTGGCCGGCTTCAGCCTGAACATCGTCACCCTGCTTGCGCTGTCGCTCGTGGTCGGCATCCTCGTCGACGACGCCATCGTCGAAGTCGAGAACATCGCCCGCCACCTGCAAATGGGCAAGCGGCCGATCGACGCCGCTCTGGAGGCAGCCGACGAGATCGGGCTTGCCGTCATCGCAACCACTTTCACGCTGGTCGCGGTCTTCCTGCCGACGGCCTTCATGAGCGGCATACCGGGGCTGATATTCCGCCAATTCGGTATCACCGCCGCGGTCGCTGTCCTTGTCTCACTCGTTGTCGCACGCCTGCTGACGCCGATGATGGCCGCCTATTTCATGAAGGCCCACCCGACGGAGGAAAAGGACGGCCGCATCATGCGCGCCTATATGGCAATCGTGAAAGCCGCCATGAACCACAGGAAGACCACCGTGGCCCTGACCGCCGTCGTCGTCGCGCTTTCGCTCGCCACCATCCCGCTGCTGAAATCCGGCTTCCTGCCCGCTTCCGACGACGCGCGAGCCCAGCTCACGCTCACCATGCAGCCGGGCGCCACAATTGAGCAGACCGACGCCGCAACCAGGCAAGCCGCCGATATCGTCGGCAAGCTCCAGGACGTGACGCATGTCTTTTCCGCGGTCGGTTCCGCATCCCAGGGCGGCGGCCCCGACTCCAGCACCACGAGCAACGTCGGATCTGCGACGATCGTCGCTGTGCTGTCGCCCATCGGCGAACGCGATCGCAAACAGTCGGAAATCGAAAACGACATCCGGCAGGCTCTCTCGGTTCTTCCCGGTATCCGGGTCGCGGTCGGCGGCGGCGGCAACGGCACGAAGCTGGAGATCACCCTTGCCAGTGACGATGCCAACGCGCTTGACAGTGCAAGCACGGCACTCGAAGAGCAGCTCCGCACGCTGCAGGGCATCGGCGCGGTGACATCGACCGCAGCCAGGCAGGCGCCGGAGATCCAGATCACGCCCGACTTCGCGCGCGCAGCAGCGCTCGGAGTGACATCGAGCGCCATTGCCGAGGCCGTGCGCGTGGCGACGAATGGGGAATATTCCGCCGATCTGCCAAAGCTCAACCTGCCGCAGCGCCAGGTTCCCATCGTCGTGCGCTTCAGCCCCGAAACACGCACGAAGCTCGACGACATCAAGAACATGCGGGTGGCGGGAACCAACGGCAATGTCGATCTCGGATCGATCGCCGATATCCGGATCGGCGGCAGTCCGTCGGAGATCGACCGCATCGACCGGATGCGCAATGTCACCGTCTCGGTCGAGCTCGACGGCCGCATCCTGGGCGACGTCAACCGCGAGGCGCAGGCGCTGCCGGCGCTCCAGCATCTGCCGTCGGGTGTCACACTTGTCGAACAGGGCGAACTTCAGCGCAGTTCGGAACTGTTCCAGAGCTTTGGCCTGGCAATGGCGATCGGGGTGTTCTGCATCTACGCGATCCTCGTCCTGCTCTTCCACGACTTCCTGCAGCCGCTCACGCTTCTGATGGCTCTGCCGCTCTCGCTCGGCGGCGCGCTGTTGCCGCTTGTGGCGAGCGGAACCAGCTTCTCGATGTCGGCCGTCATCGGCCTGCTCATGCTCATGGGGGTGGTGACGAAGAACTCGATCCTTCTCATCGAATACGCGATCATGTCGCGCCGCCAGGGCATGCCGCGGTTCGATGCCCTCCTGGATGCCTGCCACAAGCGCGCGCGGCCAATCATCATGACCACGATCGCCATGGCATCCGGCATGCTGCCGGTCGCTCTCAGCCTGACGGGCGGCGATTCAAGCTTCCGGCAGCCGATGGCCATCGTGGTGATCGGCGGGGTGATGATGTCGACGCTGCTCAGCCTCATCGTCATCCCTGTCATCTTCACCTTCGTCGACGATCTCAACGAGGCACTCAAGCGCCTCGTGCATCGGGCCGGGCGTGAAACCACCGACGCCGAACCGCAGGCATCCAACGATCGCGCGGCGATCACTTTCAAGCCCGAGCTTTCCAAGCGAGGGCAAGGTCAGAGATGACTGCGCTCGCCGGGTTATTGGCCAGACGGTGTCGCACCCGATACGGACGACGCCTGGCGATCGTCAACCTCTTCGGTCGAGTTCCTCCCCCCGGAACAAGGCCGCGGGACGTGTCCCCCCGCAGGCGGCGTCATGCCGCCTGCGCGTCCTGCCATTCGATGGAGACGGCATAATGTCGGACCTCCCCGCAACCAGGCGACTGGGGAAGAGCCTGGTGCGAGCCCTTGTCGCCTTGCTCTCCTTCGCGCTTGTCCTGTCCGGATGCACCGAGATCATGGACAGGGCGCTCGATGCGAAGGAAGCGGAAACGGCTTCGATTGCCGGTTATGGCGAGATTCGAACCTATCTGGATGCCCGGCTCGACGAAGCGCCGAAAGACATCCTCGATTGGGAACCTGCAACCAGGCGGGATCGCGTCGACGCATTGATGATTTCAGGTGGCGGCGCCGGCGGCGCCTTCAGCGTCGGCGTGCTTTCCGCATGGAGCGTGATGAAAACACGCCCCCGGTTCGATGTCGTGGCGGGCGTGAGCACGGGTGCTCTGATCGCGCCCTTTGCCTTCCTCGGATCGGCCTATGACGATACTCTGGTGCATCTCTACACGAGCGGCGTCGCCGAAGAGCTCGCCCGCAGCAAACGAGCTGGCGCGCGAAACGACCTGAACGCCTCGGAGCATGATGCCGAAAAGTGCGAGCGGTTTTCGGCATCATGCTCGAACTCTTAAAGTTTGGAACAGGAGGAATATCCGATGGATATCGACAATCTGCAGCCACTGGCCCTGCCCGAGGAGAAGAAGGCCTGGTTCGTTCACGACCGTTTCGGCATGTTCGTGCATTGGGGGCTCTATGCCCTGCCGGCACGCCACGAATGGGTCAAGAGCCGCGAAGAACTGAACGACGCCGACTACCAGAAATATTTCGATCATTTCGATCCCGATCTCTACGACCCCCGCGAATGGGCGAGACGCGCCAAGGCTGCCGGCATGAAATATGTGGTGCTGACGACAAAGCACCATGAAGGCTTCTGCCTCTGGGATACCAAGGCCACCGACTTCAAGGTGACCAACACGCCTTACGGAAAAGATCTGTTGCGCCCCTTCGTCGACGCCTTCCGCGCCGAGGGCCTGAGGATCGGCTTCTACTATTCGCTGATCGACTGGCATCATCCCGATTTCACGGTCGATCCGCGCCACCCGCAGCGCAATCATCCCGATGCCTCGCAGATCAACGAAGGCCGGGATATCAGCCGCTATGCCGCCTTCATGCGTGAGCAGGTGCGCGAGCTGCTGACCGAGTTCGGCCGGATCGACATCATGTGGTTCGATTTCAGCTATCCGCAGTGGAGGCTCGGCGACCTGGTCGGCAAGGGCCATCAGGATTGGGAAAGCGAGAAACTCGTGCACCTGGTGCGCGAGCTTGCCCCCGATATCATCATCAACAACCGGCTCGACCTCGCCGGCCTGCAGCCCGATATCGTCACGCCGGAGCAATATATGCCGCGCGCCTGGCCAAAGCGCGATGGCCGGCGCGTCGTCTGGGAGGCATGCCAGACGCTCAGCGGCTCCTGGGGCTATCACCGCGACGAGGATACCTGGAAAAGCACCGAGCAACTGGTGCAGATGCTGGTCGGCACCGTTGCCATCGGCGGCAATCTCTTGATGAATGTCGGGCCGACAGCGCGCGGCACGCTCGATCACCGCGCAATAGCAGCCCTTGCCGCCTACGAGGAGTGGATGGCGCTGCACGAGCGCAGCATCGTCGGCTGCACCCAGTCCGACTTCACCGCCCCGCCCGATTGCCGCCTGACCCAGAACGGCGATCGCCTCTATATCCACCTCTTCAACTGGCCCTATAAGCATCTGCATTTCGACGCGCTGGCCGGGAAAATCGAATATGCGCAATTCCTGCACGATGCCAGCGAGGTTACCTGGCTACGCCCGTCTGCCAACACGTTATGGGCGAACACCCAATTCCCCGTCGGCGAGGACGAGCTGACATTCATCCTGCCGGTGCGCCGCCCGAAGGTCGTCGTCCCGGTTATCGAGGTCAAGCTCAAGGCGGGGAGTGCCGCCAGCCTACAGGATTGAAGACTGCTGACGCCGTTAAGCGGGCGAGCCATGCGCGCTCAGGAGAACGGCGCGGTCGGTCCCGCTGCGGGACTGGTGAACCAGCGCGGTCCCTCGGCGGTCATATAGATATGGTCCTCCAGCCGGACCCCGAATTTTTCGGGAAAGACGATCATAGGTTCGTTGGAAAAACACATGCCGGCGGCAAGCGGCGTATCGTTGCCGCGAACGATGTAGGGCTCCTCGTGAATCTCCAATCCGAGACCATGGCCGGCGCGATGCGGCAATCCCGGCAGGCGATAATCGGGGCCGAGGGAGTGCTTGGCGAGCACCGCGCGGGCCGCATCGTCGAGATTTGAACAGGCGGCACCGATCCGGGCTGCGTCGAACACGGCCTGCTGCGCCTCGCGTTCGATCCACCAGGCGCGTTCGAAGGCGCTGTCGCCGCCCTCCAGCACATAGGTTCTGGTGAGATCGGAATGATAACCGTCGATCCGGCAGCCGGTATCGACGAGAATGACGTCGCCGCGGCCAAGGATCTGATCGCCGTCGGCGCCGTGCGGAAGCGAGGTCGCTAGCCCGAAGGAGACGATGCAGAATGTCGAGCCGTCATCGGCGCCGGCCTGGCGATGCCCGTGATCGATGAAATCGACCACTTCGGATGATCTGATGCCCGGCTTCAACAGCGCATGCACCTGCCTGTGGACGTCGAGCGTCAGGGTCATCGCATATTGAATAAGAGCGATCTCGGCCGCCGATTTGATGCGCCGCAGGTCGCGGATCAGCCGGCCGCCATCGGCAAGCTGTTCGGCGCCCATCGCCGCTGCCAAGGCGTGATAGAAAAACAGCGGCAGGCCATCGTCGAGGGCAAGCCTGCCGTGTTGGCCGACAAGGCGGGCAATGAGCGCGGCACTGCTCTCTTCCTCTTCCCAGACCAGGATTTCCCCCGGCAGATGCGGCAGCGTTTCGACGCGGCTGCGCTCGAAACCGGGAACGATGTAGGAAATGGCGGTAGGTGTGATCAGCGCGCCGAGGAACCTTTCGCTCGGATGCCAGACGAGCCCGGTGAAATAACGCAGGCTTTCAGTCGGGCCGAGAAGCACGCCGGCCAGCCCTTCGGTTTCGATCGCTTGCCGAAGATGGGTGAGACGGGTCTGCCGTTCGTCATCCGTGATGCGGGGTATAGGGTGCTGCCACGACATGTCATTTTCCTGTTCTTACCGTTTCTGCTTCCCTCGCCCCGGCCGGCGCTTCAGGTCAGGGCGATCGCCACCGGCCGGTCGAGGTCGCGGGCGATATAGTCCTGGATCTGGCGGACGATCTGGCCGGCATGAGCGATCGCCAGCCGATCGGCTCGCTCTGCGTCGCCGGCCTCGATGGCGGCGATCATTTCCTCGTGTTCGTCGACATATTGGCGCGGCAGGCGATCGTCGAAGGTCGAATAATACAAGCGAAGGATGCGCCGACCTTCGTCGAGCAGCCTGGCGAAGAAGGTCGTATAATAGGAATTGCCGGCAAGCTCGGCGATCGCCACGTGAAATTCGCGGTTCGCCTCGATCATCGCATAGGCGTCGCGCGCGGCAACGGCGTCGGCGAAATCCTTCTGATGCAGGCGGATGGTCTTCATGATTGCCTCATTCCGCCGTTGGGCGGCCCCGCGGGTGGTCACCCGGTACATCAGCGTCAGCGCTTCGAAATAGGTGGGCAGGCTTGCGAAATCGATCATCGCGACGATCGTGTTCCGGTTCGGCAGTGTCCTGACGAGCCCCTCGGCGGCAAGCCGCAACAGCGCCTCGCGAATGGGAGTCCTCGACATGCCGAAGCGTTCCGACAGCCGAACCTCGTCGAGCGGACTGCCGGGCTCCAGCGCCATCGACAGGATTTCCCGGCGCAGCGTGACATAGACGCTCTGCGTGCCGGAGCCCCGCACCCGCACATTTTCCGCGTCGTTTTGCATCCGTCCCTCCCCTGTCATGACAGCCTTGTATGGCTTTTTCGCCGATTCCCGCAACGACAGTCTTCCGCCTGCAAATTTCCGGATCGGGCCGGATTGAGTCTTGTCGACAGTTTGTATATAACAAAACCAATCTTAACGGAGTTTCGATCGATGACAACAGGATGGAAGGGCGTATTCCCCGCCGTAACCACGCAATTCAACGAAGATCTATCCGTGGATCTGACCGCGACCCAGCGCGTCCAGGACGCGCTGGTGACCGACGGCGTCAACGGGTTGATCGTCATGGGCACCTGCGGCGAGAACAATTCGCTCGACCCCGATGAAAAGCGCACGATCCTGAAAGCCGCCGTCGAGGTCGTCAACGGCCGCGTTCCGGTTGTGACAGGCGTCTCCGAATTCGACACGCGCCGCGCCGTCGCCTATGCCCGCGACGCCGAAAAGCTCGGCGCCGACGGCCTGATGCTGCTGCCGGCCATGGTCTATGTGCCGAAGCCGGAAGAGCTGATTGCGCATTTCCGCACCGTCGCCGAAGCGACCTCGCTGCCGATCATGCTCTACAACAACCCGCCGGCCTACCGCGTCAACATCGGCGCCGATGTGCTGAAGGTGCTTGCCGGCGTGCCGAATATCAAGGCGGTCAAGGAGAGCGCACCGGATCCGCGCCGCTTCACCGATCTCATCAATGAATTCGGCGATCGTTTCGATATCTTCGCCGGCCTCGACGACGTCGCGCTCGAAGGCCTGATGCTCGGCGCCAAGGGCTGGGTCTCCGGCCTGACCAGCGCCTTCCCGGAGGAATCCGTGCAGCTGGTTGCCGCCGCCGAACGCGGCGACTGGGAAGAGGCCCGCAAGATCTATCGCTGGTTCATGCCGCTTCTGCATCTCGATGCCGAGCACGATCTCGTGCAGTCGATCAAGCTTGCCGAGCAGATCATGGGCCGCGGCTCCGAACGGGTGCGCATGCCGCGCCTGCCGCTTTCCGGGGCGCGGCGCGCCGAAGTCACTTCCATGGTCGAGAAGGCCGCCGCCACGCGCCCCTCGAAAATCCCTAAGGCTGCCTGAAACAATGGGGCCGGCAAGCGTCGACTGCCGCTGCTGGCCTTACCTTCTTCCTTGTTTCGTGTCCTCGGACCCGGCCAGGCTGTTGCGGCTGACCAGCGACGGTATCTGGAGAATATGCTCGGCCGCACCGCGGCCTTCAATTCTGGAAATCAGGGCCCGGGTTGCGACCTGACCGAGTTCCCTACCCGACTGATCGATGCTGGCGAGATTGACGAGGCCGAGTGCTGCGGTCGACGAATTGTCATATCCGATGACGGCGAGATCTTCGGGCACGCGCACGCCCATCTCCATCGCCAGGCTCAGAAGGGTGATCGCGTCGAGATCGCTCCAGCAGAACACGGCACGTGGCCGGTCCTTCCTCGACTATCGCTACCGATCGCCGCAAGGCGGGCCGGCCGATCAGCCAATTCGATGCCCAGATTGCCGCCATCGCGATTTCGCGCGGCGCCTCGCTCGCGACACGCAACGTGTCCGATTTTGCGGGAATCAATCTTCAGATCGTTAACCCATGGAAAGACAAATAGCGGCGCGAAGCCTCCTGGCCGTGTGAGCGGTTTTCTGATGTAGCCGACCTACCCCGACCGGCACGTGCCGCGTCACTGCTGCTTGTTTGAGAGAGCCACCAGGTCCTCTTTGAGCCGGACCGGCAGATTCATCCGTTCGTGAAGAATGCTCATGACACCGAGATCACCGTTCTCAAGCTCCCGAAAGAACACATAGTGATGCTCATAGCGAGCGAAATAGGCCGAACGCTGGATGTCTGCCGGAACCGCCAGACGTTGCGGAAGCTGTCGCCAGATCAGCCGATCCTCGCATAGACGCTGCAGATAGGCGTGCAGTCCGAGAATATAGGCGTCCGCCTGCCTTTCTCCCCACGCCTCAAAAGTATCGCGCCAAATCCTGTCCTGCGCGGCGTCCGCGCGCGGATAAAATCGATACGCCGTCATGGCCTATCGGCGCTTGTTGCGGCGGATGACGTCTTCAGCCGAAACCGCGACAAATTCGCTGTCGTTGGCCCGCATCGCAGGCGCAAGCTCCTTCTGCAGCATATCCCAGGCCTCATCACGGGTCTGCAAGTCGCGGCGAATGAGAGCACGAATATATTCGCTGGCATTTTCATAGAGGCCGTCATCGCCGACCTGCTGCTGGATATGGTCCTGCAACTGCCCACTGACCTTCACATGAATGCTGCCCGATGCCATCGGCATATCCTTTCGTTTCGTCTTATCTTGGGTAGCGTAGCATATATTGTCAATATTCATCACGCCTTCGCTCACCCGGTTTCAGAACCGGTCGGGACGCAAGGGCTTGAGATCGATGGGAGGACGCCGTCGCGGGCCCTCCGTCTGCGATCAGACGATCAACGTACTAGCGCGGATCACAACGCTTCTGGAAGGCGTGGGCAGCAATCCGACACGGATCCTCAGCCGCAACCATCTGGCTTGCTGACTGTCCGAGTTCTGCCTTCGGGCCATGCGCCGGCTCACCGGGCCAGAATTCGCCGTGAAGATCGGCATTATCGCAGCGCTCGGGAACTGACGGTCCGTGCCTCCGTCATCTCGCTGTGAGGAATCGGAATTCGGAAAACTCAAGCTCTAAGCTGCGGCAACGCATCACCGGCGAGCGATCGGCGTCGCCACCAACCGAACCCTGCCACGCAGGCTCTTGGCAAAGGGATAGCCGCATGCCTGCGACAAAAGAAGATCCGGCCTCAGCCAGGCTTCGTCGTAGGGAACCGTCCGATCGAGCCTTTCGGGCAGATCTTGGACGCCGGCTTGCGAGAGATAATGCCGGAGGAACGCCCATAGCTCAGACGTCGCATCCGCGAGCGGCTCCGATGTGACATACATGGCGATGCTGACGAGCGGCATTCTGGTCTTTCTTTGCGGCAAAGCGCAAGCATCGACCAGATCAGGCAATGCCGCCCAGGCATACATATTTAAGCTCGGTATATTCGTCCAACCCGTGTCTGGACCCTTCGCGACCGAGACCCGACATCTTCACGCCGCCGAACGGAGCTTCGGCCGTCGAGACGAGCCCGGTATTGACGCCGACCATGCCATATTCCAGCGCTTCGGCGACGCGAAACACCCGCGACAGGTCGCGCGCGTAAAAATACGAAGCCAGCCCGAACTCGGTATCGTTAGCCTGTTCGATGACGTCCTCTTCGTCGCGGAAGCGAAACAGCGGGGCAAGCGGCCCGAAGGTTTCCTCGCGCGCGACCTGCATGCCGGCATCGACGTCGCGCAGGATCGTCGGTTCGAAGAAATGGCCGCCAAGCGCGTGGCGCTTGCCGCCTGAAACGATCCCGGCACCCTTTGCGACGGCGTCCTGAATATGACTTTCGACCTTGGCGACGGCGTTGTCGTCGATCAGCGGGCCGAGCACGACGTCGCGCTCCAGACCGTTGCCGACCTTCAATGCCGAAACGGCGTTGGCGAGCTTGGCGGCAAAGGCCTCGTAGACGCCGTCCTGGACATACAGGCGATTGGCGCAGACGCAGGTCTGGCCGTTGTTGCGGAACTTGGCGATGAGCGCGCCTTCGACCGCAGCGTCGAGATCGGCGTCGTCGAAGACGATGAAAGGGGCGTTGCCGCCAAGCTCGAGGCCGAGCTTTTTGATCGTCGGCGCGCATTGCCGGTAAAGCAGCTCGCCGGTCCGGGTGGAGCCGGTGAATGTTAGCACCCTGATGTCGCGGCTCGCGGTCAGCGTCCCGCCAATAGCGGCTGCGTCACCGGTAACGATGTTGAGCAATCCCGGCGGCAGGCCGGCACGCTCCGCAAGAACGGCGATTGCGATTGCGGAGAATGGCGTCTGCAGCGCCGGCTTGAGGACGACGGCGCAGCCGGCGGCAAGTGCGGGGCCGATCTTGCGGGTGATCATCGCGTTCGGAAAGTTCCAGGGCGTGATCGCCGCCACCACGCCTGCAGGCTGGCGCAGGACGAGAATCCGCTTGTCCGGTTGGTGCCCCGGTATGGTTTCGCCGTTGATGCGTCTTGCCTCTTCGGCGAACCATTCGATGAAGCTCGCACCATAGGTGATTTCGCCCCTGGCTTCGGCGAGCGGCTTTCCCTGCTCCAGCGTCAGGATCATCGCCAGATCGTCGCGGTTTTCGATCATCAGGCGATGCCATGCCTTCAAAACGGCGGCGCGCTCACCGGCGGTCTTCTTCGCCCAAAGCTTCTGGGCGATGACCGCCGCCCGGATGGCATCTTCCGTTTCCGCCGCACCGAGGTCAGGGACCCCCCCCAGCACCTCACCTGTCGCCGGATTGCGGACCATGGCCGCCTTGCGGCCTTCCGCTTCGATCCAGCGATCGGCGATCGGGCATGCCTGACGGAACAGCGAGGGATCATTGAGCTTCATAGGACAACTTTCAGCAGAATACGTGAGCGGCGCCGGGATCGAAATCCAGATGGACTATATCTCCACGATTGAGCCCGGCAATAGCTTCATGACCGAATGGCAAGCGGACCGAAAGCGCCTCGCCGGCCGCCGTCTCCGTCGAGACGTGGATATTGTTGCCGAGAAAGGTAATGTCGCTGACCGTTGCGGCAAGACCCGCGCCGGCCGCCCGGGCGCGCGACAGGCGAATGCGCTCCGGCCTCAGCATCAGAGCTGCCCTTGCACCGGAGGTCCCTTTTCCATGCACCGGGATTTGATTGAAGATGGTCCCGCCTCCGAGCGCAATGGTGGCTTGTCCGTCGGAGGATGACACCAGGTCGCACGAAATAAAGTCGCTGTCGCCGATGAATTCGGCAACGAAGCGGGTCTTGGGATTGGCATAGAGTTCGGGGCCTGTTCCGATCTGGTCGATGACACCCTTCGAAAAGACGGCGATGCGGTCGGAGAGCCGCAGCGCCTCCTCCTGGTCGTGCGTGACATAGAGGATCGTCACTTCGGTCTGCTGGTGGATGCGGCGGATCTCATGCTGGATTTCCTCGCGCAGCTTCTTGTCGAGCGCCGACAGCGGTTCGTCCATCAAAAGCACCGGCGGATCATAGGCAAGGGCTCTGGCAAGGGCGACGCGCTGCTGCTGGCCGCCGGACATTTGCGCCGGCTTGCGATCCTCGAAGCCTTCGAGCCGGACGAGGCGCAGCATCTCCTTGACCTTGCTGTCGATCTCGGCCTTCGACTTGCGCCTGACCTTCAGCGGAAAGGCGATGTTTTCGCCCACCGTCAGATGCGGAAACAGGGTATAGCGCTGGAACACCATGCCGATGTTGCGCTTGTGCGACGGCGTGGCGAGCAGGGTCTTGCCCTCCAGCCTAATGTCGCCCTTCGTCGGATTGTCAAATCCAGCCAGGATGTAGAGCGTCGTGCTCTTGCCGGATCCCGACGGCCCCAGAAAGGTGAGGAACTCCCCGCGCCTGACGTCGAGGGTGACATCATGGACGGCGACAACTGGGCCGTATTCCTTGCGTATGCCGCGGATCTGAAGGAATGGTTCGTTCATTGTTTCAGTACCTTACGCACGACGGCAACCAGGGCCATCAAGATGATCGTCAAAAGGATGAGAAGGGTCGACGCGGCTGCGACAACAGGCGTCAGATCTTGCCGCAACGTCGCCCATACTTTCACGGGCAGCGTCTGCAGGGTCGGGCTGGACATGAAGATCGCCACCACCACCTCGTCCCAGGATGTCAGGAACGAGAAGACGGCTGCCGAAAACAGCCCATGGCCGATCGCAGGCAGGGTGACCCTGATCTTTGCTTCCAGGGGCGAGGCGCCGCAGAGCACCGCCGCATCCTCGATCGATTTGTCGAAGCCCTCCAGCGCACTCGATATCGACAGGATCGAGAAGGGCAGCGCCAGCACGAGGTGCGAAATGACAAAGCCCGTCAAGGTGCCGCCAAGGCCGATCCTGAGAAAGAAGGCGTAGAGGGCAACCGCGAGAACCACGACCGGAAGGATCATCGGCGTCAGGAACAGCGCTTTCAGCGCATCGCAGAACAGGAACGAACCACGCACCAGCCCGAAGGAGGTCACAAGCCCGAGCAGCACCGACAGGATGGTCACGATGACCGCGATCTTGAAGCTCGTCAAAGCCGATTCCAGCCAGCGTGGGTCGGCAAAGAGCTCGCCGTACCACTGAAACGTCCAGCCCGGCGGCGGAAAGATCAGCCACTGCGAGGAGCCGAAGGACAGCGCCGCAATGAAGACGATCGGCAGCAGCAGGAAGGCTGCGGTCAGAAGCGTAATGCCGACAAGGACATATTTCCACCAGCCGAGACGGTCGAAATTGAGCAACATATCAACGCCCTCCTGGGTTCTGGTTGCCGAAGAAGCGCAGCTGCACGGCATAGAGCGACAGGGTCACCACGAGGAGAACCAGCGCCGCCGCACCTCCCATTCCCCAGTTGACCAGCGACTGCACGAACTGGGCGATCAGCTCTGCGAGCATCATGTTGGCGGTGCCGCCGAGAAGCGAGGGCGTGACGAAATAACCGAGCGACATGACGAAGACCATCAGGGCGCCGGCCGCCATGCCAGGCATCGCTAAGGGCAGGAGAACACGCGTCAGGCACTGCCAGCGGTTGGCGCCGCAAAGGGCAGCCGCCTGCAGGGTCGACGGGTCGATCTTCTTGATCACGCCATAGAGCGGCAGAATGATGAAGGGCAGCATGATATAGGTCATGCCGATCGTCACACCTGTAAGATTGTTGACGAGCGCCAGCGGCTGGTCGATCAGACCCATTCCGATCAGCATCTTGTTGATGAGCCCGGTCCGCTGCAGGAGCACCATCCAGGCATAGGTGCGGGCCAGCAGATTGGTCCACATCGACAGGAGCAGGATCGCAAAAATCACCGAAGTCAGCCGTCCGGGCATGATCGCCAGCGCCCAGGCCACGGGGAAACCGATCAGCAGCGAAATCACCGTAACGAGACCCGAGACGATGAACGTATTGGCGAAAATCTTGAGATAGGTCGCGGAGCCGATCAGCTGCGCATAATTTTCGAGCCCGGGCACGGGTTCCAGCACGCTTCGCAGCAGCAGTATCGCCACCGGCACGACGAAGAAGATGCCGACAAAGGCAAAAGCCGGAACGACCCCGCTGAAACCTGTTGGCCTGCGTACCTTTGGTAAGGGCGTAATTACGCCGGAGGCATCGCTAAACGTCGACATGACAGTCCTTCCCACCCGTCAATTTCCGTGGGCGCCGAGGTGCAACCGATTTCGCACTGGCGCTGCGGGGGCACGGCGACCTTCGCCGTGCCCGTTGATCTCAAGCTTCAGCCTATTTCGCCTGCCAAGCGTACCACTTCTCGCCGATGGCATCGCGATTTTCAGCCCAGTAGCTCATATCGGCGTTGACCTGGCTTGCCGTCTGCTGGTCCGGCAGGGTCTTGGCGGTCTGCGGGTCCATCAGCTTGGCCGAGTCAACATTGATCGGCGCATAGCCGGTGGCTTTTGCCAGGGCGGCCTGCGGTTCGGCCGAGGTCGCCAGTGCAATGAACTTCATCGCAGCTTCGACATTCGGCGAGCCCTTCGGCACGACCAGCGCATCGGCAGCGGTGATGTTCTGTTCCCAAGAGGTTTCAACCTTGATGCCGGTCGCAGCAAGCGCCGTCATGCGGCCGTTCCAGACGCTGCCGAAGGGGGCTTCGGCGGATGCCAGGAGCTGCTGCGACTGGGCGCCGCCAGACCACCAGATGATATCCGATTTGATCGTATCGAGCTTCTTGAAGGCGCGGTCGAGGTCAAGCGGATAAAGCTTGTCGGCAGCCACACCGTCGGCAAGCAGCGCCGCTTCGATCACGCCGGGAGCCGACCACTTGTAGAAAGTGCGCTTGCCGGGAAACTTCGCCGTGTCGAACAGGTCGGCCCATGTCTTCGGGCAGGCTTTGACGGCATCGGCATTGCAGCCGATGACAAAGGAATAATAGAAGCTGCCGACCGAATAGTCGGTGACGAAGCGCGGATCGAGCTTGGATTTGTCGATGACCGAGAAATCGAGCTTCTCGAGCTGGCCGGCCTTGCCGGCCTGGGCGGCATAATCGCCTTCGACGTCGACGACGTCCCAGGTGACTTCACCGGCCTCGACCATGGCCTTGAGCTTGCCATAGTCGGTCGGGCCGTCCTGCACGACGGTGATGCCGGTCTTTTCAGTGAACGGGCTCGCCCATGCCGCCTTCTGCGCGTCCTGGGTCGTTCCGCCCCAGCTGGAAAAGACCATGTTATCGGCGTGTGCCGGTGCGGATACCGCGACGAAGGCGGCAACCGCCGCGAAAGCAAATGTTATTTTCATGTTCCCTTATCCCTGTTCTGGTTTGTCCTACGGGTATGCCTTATGCCGTCAGTGCGCCTCGCTCCTGGGAGAAAAGTTAGCTGGCTTCATAATCTTGTTTTCCGCCACCTCGATCAGATCGCGGATCTTGGGCAGGAAGGCCTGCCATCGGGGATCGGCCAGAAGCCGCTGGCGCCTTGCCTCCCGGTCGTCGAGGCTTGTGAAGGCCCAGATGTGGACGATCTCGTTGATGGTGCCGATCTCCGAAAAGAAGTAGCCGACCAGCGTGCCGAGATGGCTCTTCTGGATCTCGATCCCCTCTTCCTCGACCACTTTGAGATATTGCGGGATCGTGCCGTTCTTCAGCCGATAGGTGCGGATTTCGTAAAACATCGGCGCTACCTCATCACGAAGGGATCGGGGATCGGATCGTCGGATGTCCTCAGCCAGATCGTCTTGGTGCGGGTATAATCGAGCGCCGCGGCCATGCCGCCTTCCCTGCCGTGGCCCGACAGGCCGAAGCCGCCGAAGGGTGCGATCGGCGATACGGCGCGGTAGGTGTTGACCCAGACGATGCCGGCGCGGATGCCCTTCATCAGCCGGTGCGCCCGGGTGAGGTTCTGGGTGAAGACGCCGGAGGCCAGGCCATAGCGGGTGTCGTTGGCAAGCCTCAGCGCCTCAGCCTCGGTCTCGAAGGACACGACGGAGAGCACCGGCCCGAAAAACTCCTCGATCAGCGAGGGCGAAGCGACATCGTCGCAATCGAGAATCGTTGGCGGGAAGTAAAAGCCTTCGCCGTCGATCTTGCGCCCGCCGGTGACGAGACGGGCGCCGCTTTCAACCGACCTTATGACGAGGGCGCCGATATTGTCCTGCTGGCGCTTGGTAGCAAGCGGGCCGACTTCGGTCGCCATGTCGAGCGGCGCGCCGATCCGGATCGCCTCCGCCTTCTCCCGCAGCAGCGCGACGAATTTGTCCTTGACGCTGCGTTCGACGATCAGGCGCGATCCGGCAACGCAGCTCTGCCCCGTCGCGGCAAAAATGCCCGCGACCTGGGCGTTGGCAGCACTTTCGAGGTCGGCATCGGCAAAGACGACGAAGGGCGACTTGCCGCCCAGTTCAAGCGAGGTGGAAGCGAGGTTTTCGGCCGAGTTGCGAACGACGTGTCGGGCTGTTTCAGGACCGCCGGTGAAGGCGACATGCGCGACCTTCGGGTGCCGCCCGAGCGCGGCGCCGCAAGAGGCGCCGAAACCGGTGATGATGTTGACGACGCCGGCGGGAAAACCTGCCTCGTGCACCAGACGCGCAAATTCGAGAAGCGGCGCCGGCCCGTCTTCCGAGGCCTTGACCACCATCGTGCAGCCAGCCGCAAGCGCCGGGCCGATCTTGACCGCCGACAGGAAGAGCTGGCTGTTCCACGGCACGACCATGGCAACGACGCCGATCGGCTCGCGACGGAGCCAGACATCCATGTCAGGCTTGTCGATCGGCAGGTAGGCGCCTTCGATCTTGTCGGCGATGCCGGCATAATAACGATAATATTCGGCGACATAGGCGACCTGCGCCGATGTTTCGCGGATGATCTTGCCGGTGTCGCGTGTCTCCAGTTCGGCGAGGAGCTGCGCATTGGCGGCAACGAGGTCAGCCAGCTTATAGAGCAGCTTGCCGCGTTGCGTGGCCGTCATTTTCGGCCAGGCGCCTTCGTAAAGTGCCTTGTCGGCAGCGTTGACAGCCCGATCGACATCGCCTTCGCGCGCTTCGGGCATTTCAGCCCAGACCGCGCCGGAGGCTGGATCGATGCTCGGATAGGAAGCCTCGCCATCTGAGAATTCGCCGTCGATGTAATGCTGGAAACGCCGCATGGTCCTACTCCTGAAATGCCGGCATGACCTCGGTGATGAAGCGCTCGAGCGACGCCTTCTTGCGCTCGAAACTCATGCCGGTGTCGATCCAGAAGGAATATTCGTCGTAGCCGAGGGCTTCATAGGCCTTGAGCCGGGCGATTACGGTCTCGGCATCGCCAACGACATTGTTGGTGCGCATGACCTGATCCGACAGCATGGCGTTCGCTCTGATCTGCTCGTCCGGAATCCGTTCGATCAGACCCTGGGTAACCGGCTTCTCATTCTTGAACCAGGCGAAGAAATAATTGTAGTAGACGCTGAGCTCATGAGCGGCCTGGGCGACGTCTTCTTCCGATGAGCCGACATAGGTGTGGCGCAGCAGCATGATCTTCGGCCGCTCGATATCAGGGTTCTTGGCGCAGGCATCGTTGAAGCGGTCCATCAGCGACTGGACTTCGTCATCGCCCTGCCAGAGCGGCGTGACCTGGACGTTGCAGCCGTTGGCGACGGCAAATTCGTGCGAGTTCGGGTCGCGCGCGGCGACCCAGATCGGCGGGTTCGGCTGCTGCAGCGGCTTCGGCGCCGAGGTGGTCGCGGGAAACTTGAAGAATTCCCCGTCATGGGCGTAGTCGCCCTTCCATACGCCCTTCACCGCGGGAATGAGCTCGCGCATGCGCTGACCGGCGCCCCAGGCATCGAGACCGGGCAGTAGACGTTCGTATTCGAAGGAATAGGCGCCGCGCGCAATGCCGATATCGAGCCTGCCGTCGCAGATGATGTCGGTCATAGCCGCCTCGCCGGCAAGCTTGATCGGATGCCAGAAGGGGGCGATCACCGTTCCCGTGCCGAGCCTGGCCCGCGACGTGCGGCGCGCCAGATCGGCAATGGTGACGAAGGGGTTGGGTGCGATGGTGAAATCCATGCCATGGTGCTCGCCCGTCCAGATTGCGTGCATGCCGCCCTTGTCGGCGATCTCGCAGAGCGCGACGAATTCCTCATAGAGGCTCTTATGGCTCTGGTTGGCGTCGAGCCGTTCCATATGGACGAAGAGGGAGAACTTCATGCTTTTGCGCCCTTGGCTGGAATGGGATGAACGGTGCCGCCGGTCTCGTCGCCGAAATAGACGCCGAAATTGCCGATCGAGCTTTCCATCGCAAAGCGGTTGACGATATCGGCGGTCGAACTGGTCTTGAATTTTGCCGCAGCCAAGGCGTCGGGTTTTACGAACCTGCCGCCGGCCGGCTCGCCGTCTCCGGCGACGGCGTGATAGACAATGTGCTGCTTGCCGTCGCTCTTGCCCTCATAGACCGAATAGAGAAAGCCGATGCTGACCTTCAGCCCGGTGAGCGCCTCGAGGTATTTCTCCAGCGTCTCGGTCGGGTTGCCGTCGTGGGCGTCAATGCTTGGGAGGGAGAGCACGTCGTCGCCGAGCAGCAGTACCTCGCCGCGGCGCTCGACGACGGCCGCAAGTTCGATATTGCCTTCGCTTGCCGCGGAAACCGCCTTGCTTGCCAGCGTCGGGGTGAAATAACCGCCGCGCGCATAACCGAGACCGTTGCGGCCGCTATTGTCGAAAGCTTCGATACGCCCCATCAAAATGACGTGGTCACCGGCCTCGATGACCTCTTCCATGGCGCATTCGAACCACGCCGCCACATTCGAGAAGATCGGGCAGCCTGCCGATCCCTTGGCCCACTCGACCGCCGCAAACCTGTCTTCGACCGGCCGCGCAAAAGTGTTCGACACGTCCTTCTGCGTTTCCGAAAGCACGTTGATCGCAAAATGCTGCGCTCCGGTCATGGTGGCGAAATTGCGCGACGTCTTGGCAAGGCAGACGAGGAGAAGCGGTGGATTGAGCGAGACCGAGGTGAAGGAGTTCGCCGTGAAGCCGATCGGATTTCCATCCCCGTCGCAGGCGGTGACGACAGTCACGCCTGTGGGAAAAGCGCCGAATGCATCTCGCAATGCCCTTGGGTCGACAGTCTGGATTGTCATCGTTCATCCTCCCCGAACGACAGCCACTCAGCGAGCAGCGAATTGACGATATCAGGCGCGGTCAGGTTCACCATGTGACGATGACCTTCGACGATACGGGCGTAGCCCCGCGGCGCAAGCTCCGCCATCTGCGTTGCCATCAGGGGCGTCGAGTTCGGATCATCGGATCCCGTCAGGAACAGGGCTGGACCTTGAACGTCTTTCCAGCGATCGGCATAGGTCTCGTCTCCTCCCGCGAAGGCGGCGTAAGCGACAGCATACCCCTGGGGATCGACGAGGTTGAGCCATGTCCGCGTCAATTCCCGCGCAACGACGCTGTCCGGATCATCGCCGAACCAGCGCGCCAGGGGACCGTCCTTGTCCACGCCCGTCACCAGAATGGCCGCGGCCCGTGCGAGCACGGCAGCCTTTGCTTGCGGGTCACGCCTGTAGACACCGTTGAGGTATGCGACACGCCTGATACGTTCGCCGAACGTCGCCGCCGCCCCTCCCGATACCAGCGCTCCCATGGAATGGCCGGCAACATTTACAGTCTCGATCGCCATCTCGTCGAGAAAGCGCCCGAACCAGGCGACGAACTCCTCGAGGCGGCTGCCTTCCGGCAGTTTTGCGCTGTCGCCATGTCCCGGCATGTCGACGGCGATGACACGATGGCCGGCCGACAGAAATGCGATCTGCGGGGCCCAGGCCTCTAGCCGCATGCCGACGCCGTGGATCAGAACCAGCGGTTCACCGCTGCCGGCCTCGTGATAGGCAGTTCCGCTTGCCGTCTTCCTTCGGGGCAAGTCAGCGGCGGCGCTCTTTGCTGCAGCGGCGCCTGAGATCGATCCGGCTGTCAGCATCTCAGAGCCCCACCCCCTCAAACGCCCGCAGGGTTGGCGACGTCCTGCCCCAAATCCTTCAGATCCTGGTAGCGGTCGCCAATGCGGTGATGGGGACGCCCGCCCACCGAAGCACCGAGAGCCACGACAATCTCGTCGGCGGCAGGCGCGTCGGGGATCGAGGTCTGGATGGTCAGGTAGTGCGAACGGCGGCCTTCATCATTCTTGTCCATCAGCGGGATCATGATCGGCGCATTGGCAGGACCGCGTGTGTTGCAGAAGGCGAGATAGGACTTGGCGCCGACAGCGTGGCGATAAAAATTGCCGAAGCGCAACGTGTGAATGAGCGCAGACGCATGTTCGATCTCGCCATCCAGGCCGACGACGGCAGCCTTGCCATAGGCTTCGACGGCATCGCCGGAACCGACGGCATCGATGATCATCTTGGTCAGCAGCTCGCCGAGAACCGGAGCGCCTGCATGGATTTCGGGCTTGAGGTCCTCAACAAAGCCGCGGCCCGCCCAAGGATTCTTCACGACCACAAAAGCGGAGAACAGCTTGAGGGGCACTGCCGCGGCCTTGCCGCCTTCGATCAGCGTCGTTTCGATCTGCAATCCCGTCTTGCGAATTTGAATGGCCATGGAACACCTCATCTCTCGGTTTCGTATTATGGTATACCATAATATATGGGTGTCAAGTTGGTTCTGCGAAGGCCAGATCGACGCCTAAGTGATCCAGAATTCGGCGCACATGCGCTCCCGACCGCCCGGAAGCGCTTCTTCACTCAGCTATTTGTCTGGAGCCGGACAGTGCGGCGTCTCTCCGCAGCAAAGCGACGTGTCGGGAGGTGATCGCAGCCCATATGATACCGCCTTATATATTATTGAATATGGCATACCATCACATCGAGCAAAGTTGGGTGTCAAGCTTGGAGTTTGGATTTTCTTCATCAACGAGTTTGATGCGACCTCTCGGACGCAGCGCATTGCATAGATCATGGCGACCTGATCGACCGGGGTCCGGAAAGCTTGCCATCCCTCAGATTAGCCATGCAGGGTATTTCCGGCATTTCCAATCACACCCTCATTGGAAACCACGAGCATCGGCTGCTTCAGCTACTCCAGACTCCGGATTGCAAAGGATGGATCGCTGGCTGAAAAATGGCGCCATTGATTTTTTTCAGGAACTGGGGATCGAACCCATCGACGGATGGGAAGAAAAGGCTTCGGAGCTTCTGGGTGAGCCTATGATTGAGTGGCGGCATTCTCTACCGCTCAAATTACAAATAGGTGAGCTTCTTTTCGTCCATGCGGGCATAGACACGGATGTCCGATAGAGCTTCAGGACGGCCGAAACGCTTGCTTGGATTCGCGAGCCATGGACCTCATCGACCGGGCCATATAAAAATGATTGGGCCGTGATCCACGGCCACACGCCGATCGCGGCGGTCGAACTCGGCAACCCGCACAGAATGAACCTTGATACTGGGGCTTGCGAGACCGGTGTTTTGAGCGCGCTGCTCATTCATGGTGATCGCATGAAACTTTTTCAAACCAGCGAGTAGGCTGAGTTGCCGCGAAATTCCCAACCGGCGTTCGGCTCTTGCGATAGATGAATGCAGGAGTACCCGCGCCGATGGCGTCCAACAGCAGCGCTGGCGGTTCCTGCCCTATTCGGCAGGCTTCTGCGCCGACAGCACCGCCTCGGCAATTGCGCTGGCAGCCGCGACATGATCCATCGCCGCCCGCTGGGCACCCTCGCCGTCGCCGCGGCGGATGGCATCGATGATCTTAGACATCTGCAGCGGCCCTTCGATGCCGCGCCTTTCCGTCTTGATCGTCATCGAGCGCAGGTGGTTGATGCGCACGGTAAGCAGGTTGACGACGCCCCAGGCGACATGCCTGTCGACCATGGTGAACAGCTTTTGATAGAAAGAAGAGGTATTGGCAAGCACAGCCGCCATATCATGGTCCCGGTAGCTGTTGCGGATTGCGGTCAGGGATTCTTCCAGCGCGGCGACGATCTCGGGGCTGCCACGCTCCGCGCACAGCCGCGCCGCCATGCCTTCGAGCGCACCGCGGATCTCATAGATCTGTCTGGCTTCGTCGATATCAAGCTGGGCGACGATTGGTCCCTTGTTCGGCAGATTGGCGACCAGCCCTTCCGATTCCAGATGTCTCAGAACCTCGCGCACGACCGTCCGGCTGACGCCGAGCTGGGCGCAGAGGTCGCGCTCGACAAGGCGGTCTCCGGGACGGAAGTATCCGTTGACGATGGCCTCGCGCACCTTGTCGAGCGCCAATTCCCGCAATGTCTTCGTAGGACGCTCGACCCTGATTGCTGCGTCCTTCAGAGCACCGCTCATACCGTACCTCAGTGTTGGATTGACTTCGCACGCTGAAATTTTCCAGCGGCAGCCGAATTCAGGAATCGTATTATGGCCTACCAAATACTGTAGCTGTCGGCGGCCAGCAATTCAACAGCACCGTGCCGATCCCAGGATTGTCCCCCTATGCATCCGAAACGGGCCTCGCCCTGACGATCTCTTCGACCACGGTCTTCGCCTGCACCCGGATGTCGGGGACGGCGGTGATCTCCCAGAATTGCCCGGCCGTCAAGGCGCCGACAGCAAACAGCCGGGCAGGCGAGATCCGGGAGGCAGCCATGACCTCGGAAGCCGCATCCACCTGGATGCCGAGGCCGAGAGGATCGGGGGCGATCAGCTGAAAGCGGCTCATTTCCTTCAAAAGCGGCGAATGGCTGATCCCGGCGCGCTCCATCCCCGTGCAGTTGACCAGCCAGTCCGCCCTGATCTCGGCGATCTCGCGCTTCGCCCTGACCCGGTAACCGGCGACGAGCCTGTCTTCCCCGGCCTCGAGCGATTTCAGGAAGCCTGCATGGAAGCGAACGGTTCCGTCCGAGACCAGTTTCTCGAACGCCGCGAACACATCGGGCGCCACCCGGTGACGGTGGATGTTCCACCAGGGGAGCGCATGCCTGAGGAAGCGTGCCCGCTCCTCGCTCGAAAGCCGTTGCCATAGCGCCTGCGTAACCGGCCTCAGGCCGTCCATCACGCTCCGCCAGTCGGCGACCTCCTTGCGCTTGTCCCGCAAGGTCTTCAACAGGCCGCTGATCGTCCGGGGAAGCGTCTCGACGTCGATCGGCAGAGGCGCCGGCGGCGTCTTCGCATGTCCGAGCGGTGCCAGGCCACGCCGCGAAAGCACGTCGATCCTGCCTTTATGGCCATGGGCGCGAAGAGCGAGAACCTGATCGATCATCGTCAGGCCGGAGCCGAGGATGCAGACCGCATCGGAGGGTGCGACGCGCCTCAGCCACGAGAGCCGCCACGGGTTCTCGATGATCCGCGACCGCAAAAATGGCGGGACGCCGGCCGGATCGACCGGAAGGTTCGCGTTTCCGACGCCGAGACAGAGCACCACATTCTTCCCGGCAATCTCGTCGCCGTTGCCGAGGTGAAAGGCGAGCGTACTCGTGTATCGTTCCACGCATCCCGCCGCCTTGGCCTTGATGAAGTCGACCCGGCAACGGCCGTCCCGTCTTCGAAGCAGCCGCGCAAGCGTATCTCTGACATAAAGACCATAATCGCTGCGCGAGGCGAAATCGCCGGCCTGCAGCTGGCGTCCATGGCTTTTCAGCCACTCGACGAAGTCGTCGGGATGATGCGGCAACAGGCTCATGCGGCCGGCTGGAACATTGAGGCGATGCAGATAAAGTTCCGTCCGGTACGCCGTTCCGCGGCCGAAACCAGGATCGTCGCCGACGACGGCGATCTTCGCCGAGACGGGAAGCTGCTCGATGAGATTGCAGGTAACAGCGATCGCTGAAAAACCGGAACCGACGACGATCACATCGTATATCAACGCATTCTCCCTGAAACTTCACACCGTCATCGAGGCATCTCGTCATTCAAGCCGCGTCACCCGCAGGCCCTTCCAGACTGCACCGGCAGCGGAATCATGAAAACAAATGTCTCCATTGTCTATAAATATAGTTTGTTATTTCTCCCGCTAGCCCGTTCCCAACCATTACCCTTTTGAAGGTGAGATCAAGGGGCCGGGTGGCCCTCAAACAAAGGGGCTCAGGATGAATTTCAAAAAATTGGTTGCCGCGATCGCCATCGGCGTCGGCACTCTTGCAACGGCTGTGATCGCCCAGGCGGCGGATAAGAAGGTCGTCGTCGGCTATCAAACCGACGCCTTGCCGTCTTCCGTGGCGATCGCCAATGGCGAATTCGCCAAGGAAACCGGATACGAGATCGACTTCCGCAGGTTCAACTCGGGCGCCGAAATCTTTGCGGCGATTGCCTCCGGTGACGTCCAGGTCGGCTATGTCGGCTCCAGCCCGTTTGCGGCTGCGGTCTCGCGCGGGCTCGAGGTCAAGGCCTTCTACCTCGCCTCCATCTCCGGCATCGACGAGGCTCTCGTCGTCCGCAACGGCTCCGGCATCGAAAGCCTGAACGATCTGAAGGGCAAGAAGCTTGCTGCCGCGCCTGTTTCCACCGACCACTATCAGCTGCTGGCGCTGATCAAATCGCTGGGCCTGACCGAAAAGGACGTTCAGGTCTTCGCCATTCCTCAGCCCGAAATCGTCGCCAGCTATAACCGCGGCGATATCGATGGCGGCTTCGTCTGGGATCCGGCGCTCACCGAACTGAAGAAGAACGGGAAGGTTCTTGTCACCTCCAAGGACGTGGCGGACAAGGGTGCACCGACATTCTCGGCCTGGGTCGCGACCTCGAAATTTGCCGCCGACAACCCGGCCTTCCTGAAGGGCTTTGCTTCGGTCATCAACAAATACTACGCATCCTTCGCCTCAGACAAAGCTGCCTGGGGCCCCGACAGCGACAACGCCAAGTCGCTCGCCAAGCTTCTCGGCGGAACAGCCGACCAGCAGGCATCGGCCCTGAAGAACCTCACGCTGCTGACGCCTGAGGTCCAGGCATCGGAGGCCTGGCTCGGCGGCGGCGAAAAGGCGGGTGCCGGCAAGATCCTCAAGGACACCGCTTCGTTCCTGAAGGAACAGGGCAAGGTTTCCGACGTGCTGGCGAATTACGGCGCCTTCGTTACCGCCGACGCGCTCACCGGCGTCAGCAACTGATCCTCCCCGACACCGGCGCGGCTTGCCGCGCCGGTGTCTAACTTGCGAGCGGCACCATGCTTAAAGTCGATCACGCCAGCGTTTTCTTCTCCGCCCGCGACGGGCGGACCGTTCACGCGCTCGATCGCGTGTCCTTCGATATTCCCGAACGGGGTTTCGTCGTCGCGCTCGGAGCGTCGGGATGCGGCAAGTCAACCCTTCTCAATGCGATTGCCGGTTTCCTTCCGCTTTCGGAAGGCCGGATCACCCTCGACGGCCGCGCTGTCGAACGGCCGGGTGCCGATCGTGGCGTCGTCTTTCAGAAGGACTCGCTGTTGCCGTGGAAATCCGTGGCCGACAATGTCGGGCTCGGTTTGAAATTCGCCGGCGTCAAGCGCAAGGAGCGTGAAGCGCAGACCCTGGAACTGCTCCGGCTCGTCGGACTTGATGAATTCGCCGGTGCGTTTCCCTATGAACTGTCGGGCGGCATGCGGCAGCGTGTCGGCATCGCCCGGGCTCTGGCGACAAATCCCGACATCCTGCTGATGGATGAGCCATTCGGCGCGCTCGACAGCCTGACGCGCGAACAGATGCAGGAATTGCTGGTTTCCATCTGGGATAAAACGGCAAAGAAGGTTTTCTTCATCACCCACTCGATCGAAGAGGCTCTGTTCCTGGGTACGCAGGTCCTGGTCATGTCGCCGCGGCCGGGACGCGTCGTGGCGCGCTTCGATCTGGATTTCGTCCGCCGCTTCGCCGAAACCGGCGACGCCCGGTCGATCAAGGCGTCGCCGCAATTTGCCGAGCTGCGCGAGGAGATCCGCGCCATTCTGCACAGCACCGAAGATTTGAGGAGCGCCGCATGAGCGATATCGTCCAGGCCCCGCCGATTGCGGCCGGTAGAGAGGACCGCCAGGTCAAGCTGGTGAAAATGGCAAGCTTCGGAGCCGGCGAGAAATCGACGGTGGCCATCAGTATTGCCACGGCGCTTGCCATATTGCTGCTGTGGTGGGTCGTATCCGCGATTGGTGTCGTTCCACACCTCTTCCTGCCGCGCCCGGACGAGGTGCTGACACAGATCGGCGCCATCTATCGCGACGGTTACGCCGGCGCGTCGCTCTCCGAGCATGTTTTTGCGAGCCTGTTTCGCATCGTCGTCGCAGCCCTCATCGCCGTCTCCGCCGGCATTCCGCTCGGCTTGCTCATGGGTCTCAACCGCTGGGCGAAAGGCGTGCTCGACGCGCCGATCGAATTCTACTGGCCGCTTCCGCCGCTCTCCTACCTGCCGTTGATGATCATCTGGCTCGGCATCGGCGAAACGTCGAAGATTACACTGCTGGTGCTGGCGATGTTCGCGCCGATCTGCCTGTCGGCCCAGGCCGGCGTTCGTTCGCTGCCGATCGAGCGCGTCAATGCCGCCCGTTCGCTGGGCGCGAGCCGGCTGCAGCTCTTCCTGGACATCGTCCTGCCCTCCGCCCTGCCCGAGATCCTCACCGGCATCCGCATCGCGCTCGGCGTCGGCTGGGGCACGCTGGTCGCGGCCGAACTGATCGCCTCCACGCGCGGAATCGGTTTCATGATCATGTCTGCGTCGCAGTTCCTGGCGACCGACGTCGTCTTCGTCGGCATCGGCATCATCGCGATCTGCGCCTTCACCTTCTCAGCCGCTATTCGTTTCCTCGAGGCATTCCTCGTCCCCTGGAAAGGCAAGCTCTGACCGGACGGCGACAGGCAGCCCTGTTCAATGGTTGCCTGTCGCCCCGTTCAATCCATGTATGGCAACGAGTTCAGCTGCGACCAGCTGCTGAAGCCGCCATAAATTGCGGTCCCGAATGCCGCGCTCCTCCAGATGTTTCACGGTTAGATACAGATATTCGGCGCAGGAGCCCATGTGTCCGCAGGCGCGCGCAAGCACCCGCGCCACCGTCTCCAGCGGCAACTTGCGGGAAACACGCTCGCCTTTGGGGCCGGCCCAAAAGACCAGCGCGCGCACCAACCCATGCGCGGTCGCGACCGGGATCCAGCGAACCGTCGCGGCGTCGTCCATCGTGCCCACCTCACGGCGGATCAATCGCCGGAGCTGGCCAAGACGATCGTCGTCGGCGAGCTTGAAGACGATACCGTTGCAACGGCCACCCCGGTCAAGCGCCATCATCAGGCCCGGCTGAGCCCGCGTTCCCCGCCAGCGGGTCATCTCCAGGCAGAAGGAGCGGTGCCACCCTCGGGTCGCGCCATTCTGCGATTCGACGGCATCGAAGTCCGGCTTCCATATCAATGATCCGTAGGCGAAGACCCAAAGCGGCGCGCCCGCCGACTCGTGAAGCAGCCGCTCGGCAAGCATCTCCAACTCCACGTCGGTCAACGGCTTTCGGTGCGGCTCCGGACCGACATCGACCTCGGGGCGAAGGCTCAGCGATACAAGCTCGTCCGTCAGCGCCATTCCTGGTCCGGGCATCAAAATTGTGCTCCCCAGGTCCGTCATCCGTCAATGCACCGAATATGTGGCCGGCTCGGCCTGACGCAGCTGCAAGCTGCGCAGCAGCATCGCGGCTTCCCTGACGATTGCCGAGAATGTCGCATCATCGGCCTCTGCGATCCTTCCTGTCATGTCGCGGATGATCGTCGTGAGACGGACGATCGACGTGCGATGCTGCGCCTCTTCCGATCCCGTCTCGGCATCGGCCATGGCCAGCAGCGTCTGCACCAGCCGTTCCATCGTTTGCCGCCGCCTGGTCCTCGGATCGGTATTCGGATCTTCACTCAGGCGCAGGAGGTCGGCGACGATATCGGACATTGCGATTCCACTCACATCGCAAAAGCCGGCGGCATGGCAGCGATATGCCTCCGCCCCCGCGCCTGCGTCTTCAAAGCCTCCAGCAGCCGGTAGCCGCTGCGCCAGCGACCAAAGCCGCTGGCGACATTGATGTGGCCGGCAAGACCGATATTCCTGGTCTCAGCGTTCCACAGGCGGCCGAAAAGCGTCAGCCGGTCGACCGTCATGTAGGCATCGTTCATGCTGCCGACGACGATGCTGGGAAAAGGCAGAGGCGCGGTCGGCATGCCGCCGAACGTGATATGTCCCGGATGCAGCATTTCGGTGGCCTGCAGATCGCAGGGAGCGACGAGCAGCGCCCCTTTGACGCGGCGTGCCGCACTTCGCCCCGCCAGCCGGGCGGCAAGCAGGCATCCGAGACTATGGGCAACCAGATAAGCCTCGCCCGCCTCGTCAAGCGCGCCTTCCAGCCGCAGCAGCCAGGCGTCGAGGTTCGGACGATCCCAGTCATTTTGAGCGACGCAACGACTGCCCGGCTGATCCTCCAGCCAGTGCTGTTGCCAGTGCCCTTCTCCCGACCCGAAAAGGCCGGGAAGGATGAGGACTTCGCTCATCGAATCAGCCCGATCACCAGAGCGAACAGGAAGGTGAAGGAGCCGATGATCGTGCAGAGCCCGGCCGCATGCTGAAATTGCGACATGAGGCTTGCCGTTGCTCTTTTCCGACCGTCCCGATCAAGGTCATTCTCAAAGACAACTGCCATCACGCTACCTCCTCAATACCAAAGGCCGGGCACGGTGCCCCAATAGTGGAGTTCGTATTCGCGGGCGGATTGGTCCCGCTCGTCGTCCCGCCCGAGCAATGTGTCTGCAGGCCTCCGCGCAGCCGACATCTTCGGCATGACCAAACCGACCGCGAGTTTCAGCCACCAGTGGAAATCAAGCGTCATGCGAACCTCCTGTCAGGACCGATAATTCTTCGGCTGGAGCCGTGCTCTCACTCTTTGAATCGACGCGTCATCCTAGGAAATCAGTGAGTGTCGTCGCGCATTGGCAAGAAGATCGTGAAGCGACGCGGTCGGTCCATAGAGCATCAGCAGGCGGTTCTCCTCGCGTTTCGCCAAACGATAGCGTCGGGCGAATTCGAAGACGCTCCACAATTGCTCGCCGGCCGCCGGCCGTTCTGCATCAGAGATCGTTGCTTCCTGAGATCGAGCCATGGCGACGGTCCTTATTCCGCCGCCGCCAATGCCGGGTTTGCGCCCGGAAAGAAGGCTGCCAATTCGCCGACCACCTCGCTCACGCGGCTTAGAATTGGATCGGATGAGACCGCATAATCGGTGAAATCGCGATCGGACGCATAAACGGCCGTCGGCAGGGTGTGGGCCATGAAAAAGCCGAACAGCGGCCGAAGCTGATGCTCGACCATCAACGCATGCCGGTCGCCGCCGCCTGTTGCCGTAATGATGATCGGCTTGCCCCGAAGTTCGTGCGGATCGATCAAATCGATGAGGTGCTTGAAATGGCCCGGATAAGAACCCTTGTAGGTTGGCGAGCCGATGATCAGCGCGTCGGCCCGCACGATCTCGTCGACGACCTGTCTGGCCTGCTCGTCGAGATCCTTGCGCCACAAGGCGCTGCCCAGCGACGGACCGACATCATGGAGATCATAGGTCTTGCTCGTAAATCCATAGCGAATGCTCGCGCGTTCGGCGACGTGCCGCACGAGTGCCAGCGTCTTCGATGGACGGTTGAAGCTGCCGGCGATGCCGACGAGTTTGAAACCTGACATGGTTTTCCTCTCTTTGATTGCCTCAATATTGTCTACAAAATTGATAGATTAAAGGAACATGCGTCTCTCCTTGTTCGCCTGGTTGAAAAAAACGTTCGCGCAGACCCCGCACGCATAGGCTGCATGGTGATCGTCATGGATCTCGCAGCCGCAGCGGGATATCGGCTGCGAGATCGGCGCGTCTGGCATCTGGAAACCCGGAGGCGGCGGCTCGATGATGCCGCCGGCAAGACCGTTGCGGGCTGCCGCGATAAATCGCTTTGCCGCAAGGTCGAATATTATTGGTATAAGATTTCCGGTTCAGGCTAACGATTGGATGACACGCCCTGCCCTTTCTGCCGCGGAAAATATACAGTCCTTATAGATTTTAGCGGGAGTTTTTCATGCCATTGCAGACGGCTGATGTCATCGATTTCCAGGCTTACCGGCAATCGCGCAGCAAAGACGCGTCCGATGCGCTCAAGGCGGCGGCGCCGGTGTCCTTTGCAATGCAGCCCGTTCTGATGTGGGTGCCCTATTGGGGTTTTGTACCGGTCATGGCAATGGGCATTGCCGGATATGGCGTCTGATCAATCGCTTCTCTCCGACGGCGAAGCCATAGACGCCGCCGAGGAGATCACCGTTCAGACAGGACAGAATTTGCGGCGCATTCGCACCCGCCGCGGCTATTCCCTGGATAGGCTGGCAAAGATCGCCGGCGTCAGCCGTGCCATGCTCGGGCAAATCGAGACGGGCAAAAGCAGCCCGACGTTAAGCATTCTCTCGAAGATCGCACTTGCTCTCGGTATTCCCTGCGCCGCTCTGATCGCCGAACGCGGCGAAACCACGATCGTTGCCGTACCGCGGGCAAGATCGAAGATCCTCGCTTCTTCCGAAGGGCGCTTCCGCACACGGGCTCTTTTCCCCTTCGAAGGCGAAAGAAAGGTGGAATTCTACGAGCTCAGGATCGCTCCGCACCATACCGAAAGTGCCGATGCCCATCAGCATGGAACGGTCGAAAATCTGGTCGTTGCCCAAGGAACCGTCGAAATCATCGCCGGCAAGCAGGCGCCGCATATCCTGGGTGAAGGCGACGCCATCATCTTCGATGCCGACGTGCCCCATATCTATCGCAATATGACGGGAACGGAAGCGATCCTCTACCTGGTGACGACCTATCTCGAAGACGTTCGCGTCTAATGCAAAAGAGCCCCCGTCTCCGGAGGCTCCTGGTCATCATTTCCGTGAGAGGCGGATGGCTCAGGCGGCCATCGTGCAGCACATCATCATGCCGCCGCAGTTCATCATGACAGGCATGCCGCCCGACATCATCGACATCATGCGCTTGCAGCATTCCATGAACATGTCCTTGTCCATGCCTTCCATCGGCTTCATTTCGCAGACCATGCCTTCGGCAGTCATGGTGCACTTCATGGCGCCCATCATCATCATCATCGGCATGGAGGCCATCATCGGCATCATCCCACCGTTCATCATGGGCATGCCTGACATCATCGGCATCATTCCGCCCATCATCGGGTTCATCATGGCGGGCATCATGTTGTTCATCATCGGCATCATGTTCATGGCGGGGTTCATTGTCTCTCTCCGATCAATACAGCGGCGTTTCGCGTTTCAATGGAACGGGAGATAAAACGACCAATCGAAGCAAGCAATGTAAAAAAATCTTCCCATATCTTTTCCTCCAATAGAATGGAACGGTTTCGATGGGATTGCGCAAACTTACCAAGATAGCGGAATTTCATCCGCTATAGTCGCTCGGATAGAGCAACGCTCGCTTCGCCCCGGCGTGCCCCCTGCTTCGCATGAGGCTCAGGACGGGCAATAGACTCAGCTTCTGCAACGCCGCCACTCAAGTCACAGGCGCGGCGATAAGCGCCAGTCGCCTCAGCCGGTGACCTTCGCATGCGCAGGCGCAGTCTCTGTTATGAGTGATGAGGATGCGTCGGGTCGTCGTGCGGTTTCAGGAAAAACCGGCGCGCGATGTCCCAATAGCCGTCATAGACAAGCCCGCCATTCGAACGGACGAGCGTTTCGCGATTGTGGCGATAGACCGCCGGAAGGCGATACCAGGAGATGCCCGGCCGGCGATGATGGAGAACATGCAGATTATTGTAGAGGAACAGCAAGCCGAAGAGCTGGCTGTTTTCGACGATAGCGGTGCGCTCCTCATGGCTGTCGGCATATCTGTGCTCGGCATAGGATCTGAGCCGCGTCATAGCAGCGCCCGTATAGACGAAAGCGAGGTAACGCCACAGCGGCAGACCGCAGACGACCGTCGCCCAGAACAGAACAGCAGCGACGCCGATGCCGTGCACTGCCCATATCCGCCGCCGTCCCGGTTCGTTCGTCCCGATCAAGCGCCATTCCTGCCCAAGGAAACTCAAAATCATCACCGCCGGACCGATGGTCAGACGGCCGAACAGGGTGGTGTTCCACCGCGCCAGCAGCCTGCCGGCCGCGCCCAGCTGCTCCCAGGCAGCCCTCGTGAAATAGGAGGATTCGGGATCCTCGATCGGGTCGGTGAGATATTCGTCGCGATGATGCTCCAGATGGCTTTCCTTATAGATCGGATAGGGCAGCCACAACGACAGGGGTATCGATCCGATCGCGTCGTTGATCCGTCGGCTTCCTGTCGGATGGCCGTGAATGACCTCGTGCTGAAGCGATCCATGCCAGGCAATCAGCCAGCCTCCGGCGATGATGGCCACGATCGACGGCAATGATTGCCACCACCAGGTGAGCGCAAGAAATCCGCCATGGATGACGAGTGTGAGAACGACCGTCGGCCATTCCATTAAACGCGTGGGAACAATGGTTCCGGCGGCCTGCGAAGTCCTGTCGAGCATGCGTGTGATTTCCCCATCAACCACGCCAATTTATCGCAGGACATCGGCGACAGGGAATAACGTCTATCTATTTTGTAGACTTATCCGAAAAAATCTGTCTCAACTCGCCGGACTGGTCGATCCAAACCTAAGGCCTGTCACCGCGAAGATGACGCTCAAGGAAGGGCAAATTGTCCTGTCCCCAATAGATCTCGCCGTCATAGACATAGGTGGGAAAGCCGAAGACGCCGCTGTCGCGGGCATGCAGGCGGTCCGCCGACCATTTGTTCTGAACATCCTCGTCGGCTTGTCGCCTGCGAAGTGCTGCGCCATCGAAACCTGCCGAGGTCACGATCGCCTCGCGCACATCGGGCTTGCCGATATCCTTCGCCTCGCTCCAGAAGGCATGTTGCAGGGCGCGGGCAACGCCGATCCAATCCTGTCCGTCGAGGTAGGCGGCAATCACGAAGAGGGATGCCGGCGTCGGATCGCTCAAATCCGGGCGATGTTCGAGCCGCAGTTCCTTGCCGCGCACGCGCGCCCAGCGCTTGAGGTCCCGCGTCCAGTAAGCGCGCCGGATCTCCGGGCGATTGCGTGAGAAGATACCCCCATTTTCCTCGACCACCGTCGTCAGATAGGGGGTGATGCCGACGTCGTTCTTCGCCGCAAGTTCAGCAAAGGCGTCGAAGCCGATATAGGCCCATGGCGAGCCGATCGAAAAGAAATATTCTACCGATTTGGTCACTGAATGCATATTCCCTGCGAGGTGATTGGTCTGGCGTCGAATGGCGGGATCATCGGCTCGACGCCCTTCAGGAAGCGGCCCGGATGCCTGACCGCGCTTTCCATCCGAGCTCCGGTGCAATTGTCGTCACGAAGTCGTGGAAAATCTGGCGATATTCCTCGTGCTCGAACTCGTAAGGAAGTTCCAGCCTCAACTCCCCCACCTGGGGCAGGATCGGATCGGCAAAAAGCTTCTCCAATATTTCCTCCGACGTGCCGACGATATCAGGGGCGAAAAGCGTGCGCCGCTCGCCCTGCGGCGAAAGCGTCCGCTGATGGCGGCCATCGGCATAGTCTCGATACCGGCGCCGTGTTGCCGCATCGGCGCTGTCGAAAGGCACGATGACGCGGCCCAGCGCGACACGGCGTTGCGTGCCGGCGCCGCGAAAGGTTTCGATCAGTCGCGATTGGGCGGTGAAGAAATCATCCGTCCCCTCGCCTGTGATCACATTGCCGGTCAACAGGTTGAAGCCGTTGCGGCCGGCCCATTCGGCCGAGCGCTGCGATCCGCCGCCATACCAGATCCGGTCGATCAGCCCCCTGGCATAAGGCTGCAGACGCGGCCGCTGCGGGCCGAACGGCGTCTTGATCAAGGTCTCCTCGTCACCGAGATAGGTGCCGCGCAGATTGTCGGCAAAACGCAGCACGCGATCATGCGAGAAATCGTAACCCGTCCAATCGCCGTCGAAGACAAGCGGCGCGATCAGGTCTGCGTGCAATGGTCGTCCGGCGCTGACGCCGATATTCAGCCGCCCGCGCGCGAGAACGTCGACGGTGGCAAGGTCTTCGGCCAGCCGATAGGGGCTTTCATAGCCGATCGGAATGACCGCGGTTCCGAGCTCGATCCGGCTGGTGCGCTGAGTCGCCGCCGCCAGGAAGGCGCTCGCAGAAGAGATCCCGGGCTCCAGATGGCGCTGGCGGACCCAGGCGCTGTCGAAACCCAGATCCTCGCCATATTGCAGCTGCTGCAGCGTCTGCTCCAATCCCGACAGCGGATCGTCGTCGGGATAGTTGCCGGGGGTGAGGAAGCCGATATGGCTGATGGAGATGTTGCCCACGCGTGTCATCCGATAACTAGTATTTCGGCAGGCCGGGCGGGTTGGTCTCCGACGCCGGCAAGGCTTCTTCGGAAAGGTGCCAATGGTCGAGGATTTTTGCGTATGTGCCGTCCTTGATCAGGCCGTTGGTGGCGACGGTCAGCGCATCGGCCAGCCCGCTCCCCTTGCGGGTGGTGATCGCGACGTCAGAACGATCAGGCCAGCCGGCGCTCAGCGTGCCGGCACGCTTGATGTTCTTGTCGCGCGCGGCAATGAAGATGAGCTGCGCATGCGGCTGGACGATGACATCGGCCCGGCCGGACCTGAGCGCGAGAAGGCTTGCCGCCTCGTCGTCGTAATATTGCAGCTCGATCGGCTTCAGGCCGGCGGCGACATCTTCCTGGCTCCACTTCACCAGGATACGCTCCTGATTGGTGCCGGCGCCGACGATGATCCTGAGGCCGGCCGCATCCTTGGGCTCCTTGATCGAGGTGACGGGACTGTCGGATTTCACGAAGAAACCGTGCAGGCCCTGGCGGTAGGTGGAGAAATCGAATTTCTCCTTGCGCTGCTCGGTGACGCCGACATTGGAGATGACGGCGTCATATTTGCCTGAGGTGAGGCCGAGCGGCCAGTCGATCCAGGCGACCGGCACGATCTCCAGCGTCAGGCCGAGGCTGTCGGCAATGGCATAGGCATAATCGGGATCCGCCCCGACCACGGTCTTGGCGTCGGTGGCATAGGTCGCAAGCGGCGGGCCGCCGGGGCTGACGGCGATGGTGAACTTGCCCGGCGTGACGAACTTGAATTCCCTGGGGATCGCGGCGATGGCCGCATCGTTTCTGGTGGCATGAAGGCGACCCGGCTGTTCAGGACTCAGATCGAAATCCTCGGCCGCATGGGCGGCACCGAAACCAGTCAATGCCGACACCAGAGCTGCAAGGAGCAAGGTGCGAGATTTGGGATAGATCGTCACGTTCAATATATCTCCGTTTGCATCGGGAAGTGGGAACGGACCGGCGCGAACCCCCTGTAACGCCGGTCCGCCAGACCAACGTTACGAACCGCTCTTCGGCAAGCCGGGCGGGTTGGTCTGAGCCTTGTCGATTGCCTCAGGACCGAGATTCCATGTGTCGAGGATCTTCTTATAGGCACCGCTGGCGATCAGGTCGTTGACGACATCGGTCAAGGGTGCTGCCAAGCCGCTGCCCTTGCGTGTGGTGACGGCAATCTCGGCGGTGATCGGCCAGCCGCCGCTGACGGTGCCGACCAGTTTGGTCTTGCCGTTTATCCCCGCCGAATAGGCCTGCGTCGCGTTCACGCTGAAGACGGCGTCGGCTCTGCCGGACTGGACGGCGAGATCCTTGACCGCGTCGTCGTCGTAATATTGCACCTCGATCGGCTTCAGGCCGGCGGCGACGTTCTCCCGGTCCCATTCCAGCAGGATCTTCTCCTGGTTGGTGCCGGCATCGGTGATGACCTTCAGGCCGGCAATATCCTTCGGCTGCTTGAGCGCCGTGATCGGGCTATCCGCCTTGACGTAGAAGCCAAGCTCGTCCTTGCGGTAGGTGGAGAAGTCGAATTTCTCCTTGCGCTCCTCCGTGACCGTCACGTTGGAAATCACCGCGTCGAACTTGCCGGAGGTCAGCCCCAGCGGCCAATCGGCCCAGGCGACGGAAACGAGATTGAGCTTCAAGCCCAGGCTGTCGGCGATCGCCTGCGCCAGATCGACGTCGTAGCCGATCACGGTCTTGGAATCGGAAGCATAATCATGCAGCGGCAGGTTGCCGCTCGAGCTGATGCCGACGGTGAAGACGCCGTTTTCGACGAACTTGAAGTCCTTGACCTCGGCGATGCGCTTCTCGTTCTTTTCCACCCGCAGCCGGTTCGGCTGCTCGGGGCTGAGATCGAACTTCTGCTGTGCCTGAGCCGACCCAAAACCGAGTGCGGCAATGGTGACCGCTCCCGCTATGACTAGCTTTGTTCTATCTGCAAATGTCATGTCCCGTCTCCATTTCATCTTTAGGTTGTTGTTATTGTCAGTCGACCGGAGCAGCCCGTCGCGGCCCGGCATTTCGCCAGCGCTATCCGGCGCTAGAGAACCTTGGCGAGGAACTCCCGAGTGCGGGGATGTTCGGCTTGCGTGAAGATGCGGGCCGGCGGGCCGGCCTCAAGAATGCGGCCGCCATCCATGAAGACGACGGTGTCGGCGACTTCGCGGGCAAAACCGATTTCATGGGTGACGATGACGAGTGTCGTGCCGGTGCGGGCAAGCTCCTTGATGACGTCGAGCACCTCGCCGACGAGCTCCGGATCAAGCGCCGAGGTCGGCTCATCGAAAAGCAGCACCTTCGGGCGGAGCGCCAGAGCGCGGGCGATCGCCACGCGCTGCTGTTGGCCGCCGGAAAGCTGGCGCGGATAGGCGTTGATCTTGTCGCTGAGCCCGATGCGGGCCAGCAGCTCCTGCGCCAGTTGCACGGCCTCCTCGCGGCCGACGCCGCGCACCTGGATCGGTGCTTCGATGAGGTTTTCGAGCACGGTCAGATGCGGGAACAGATTGAAGCTCTGGAAGACCATGCCGATATCGGCGCGGCGGGTGAGGATATCCTTCTCCTTGAGCTCGTAGAGCGTATCGCCCTTCCTGCTGTAGCCGACGAAATCGCCGTCGACGGAGATGAAGCCTTCATCGACACGTTCCAGATGGTTGATGGCGCGCAGCAGCGTCGACTTGCCCGAACCGGAGGGGCCGAGGATGGCCGTCACACTGCCGGCGGGAAGGCTGAGCTCGACATTGTCGAGCACCTTCAGCGAGCCGAAGCTCTTCGAGATACCGTGGATGCGCACCGCGCCGCCCGCGGCACGTAGCGCCGCCGCATCCCGGAAGCCGATCTTGCGTGCGGTGTCGGTCGCCGTCGCAAAGACGGGCAGCGGACGACGGAAGCGTTCGAAGAATGCCTGGAAGGGCAGCGGCGTCGGATTGCGCACCGCGCCCTTGGAGAAGTAGCGCTCGATATAGTGCTGGGCGAGTGACAGCACCGTCATGATGATCAGATACCAAACGGTCGCGACCATCAGCAGCGGAATGACTTCGAGATTGCGGCGGTAGATCACCTGGACGGTATAAAAGAGCTCCGGCAGCGCCAGCACATAGACCATGGACGTGCTCTTCGCCAGGCCGATCAACTCGTTGAAGCCGGTCGGCAGGATCGAGCGCATGGCTTGCGGCAGCACGATGCGGAAGGCCTGGCGGCGGCGCGGCAGGCCGAGAGCGGCCGCCGCCTCCAGCTGTCCATGATCCACCGAAAGAATGCCGCCGCGCACGATTTCCGCGAAGAAAGCCGACTGGTTGAGCGTCAAGCCGAGGAAAGCGGCGGCAAAGGGCGTTAGCAGCTGCACGGTGGGATAGTCGACGAAGACCGTATCGGTGAAGGGGATGCCGATCTTGATCGTCTCATAGAGATAGCCGAGATTGTTCAGAATCAGCAGCAGCACGATGACCGGGATGGAGCGCAGCAGCCAGATATAGCCCCAGGAAAGGCCGGAGAGCAGCGGCGACTTGGAAACGCGGGCAAGCGCCAGGGCCGTTCCGAGAATGGAACCGGATATAGCGGCAAGCACGGTCAAGAGCAGCGTCCTGCCGAGGCCGACGAGCACCGGCTCGGCAAAGAACCATTCGGCAAAGACGCCCCAGCCCCAGCGCGGATTGGTGAAGGTGGAATAGAGCACGGCGATAATGACGAAGGCTGCGAAGATCGTGCCTGCCAGGCGGCCCGGATGGCGCGCCGGCACGATGCGGTAACGGGAATAGTCCCTCGATTCTGCCGTCCTGCTGCCGGGATCGATGCCGGCGAAATCCGTCGTCAGTGCCATTGTGCTTCCCTTTTATGATTGTCGGTCTTTGCCGTTTTCAGTGACATGCGCCGGCCACGCGCAGGCGCGGTTCCGCATCTTCGAGAGCAGGCTCGGCGAGATGGCTGATGTCCTTCTCGAAGGGCAGGCTCTTGTAGATTTCGGGATCGGCTGATGTGTCGAAGAGAGCGGTGTAGCCATAGTTCAAATAGAGGCCGACGGCCTCGGGCTGGCGAAAGCCGGTGGTGAGATAGATGCGGAGGTAGCCCTGGCGGGCGGCCTGTGCCTCCAACTCGACCAGCACCTTGCGGGCAAGACCCTGACGGCGCAGATCGGAACGCGTCCAAATGCGTTTGAACTCGGCCGTGCGTCCGTCATAATTCTTGAAGGCACCCCCGCCGATGGTTTCGCCATCGCGGATCAACAGGAGAAAATTGCCATCCGGCGGCGCAAAGGCTTCGGGGGGATAGCGGTTGAGCTCGGCGGCAGCCCCCTCGGCATTGAAATAGGTGCCGTAGCGGCTGTCATATTCGTAGATCAATTCATCGATCAGCGGCTTGGCGCGCGGGTCGAGAGGGCTGGTATAGAGAAACGTATCGCTCATATCGTTCATCACCCGTTATCATCAGTGAGGAAGGTTTCGGCGAGCCGCACCCAATAGCGGGCGGCGGGCGCGATGATCGCGTCGTTGAAATTGTAGTGAGCGCTGTGAAGAGGAGCGCTGTCGCCATTGCCGACGAAGAGATAGCTGCCGGGATTGGCCTGCAGCATGAAGGCGAAATCCTCGCTTGCGGTTCTCGGCCGGAAATCCTTCTCGATCGCCGCAAGGCCGAGTGCGTCATAGGCGACATCACGGGCAAATGCCGTCTCCTTGGCGTGATTGACCAACGCCGGAAAGCCGAGGCGATAATTCACATCCGCCTCGGCGCCGAAGCTTTCGGCCTGGGCGCGGGCCAGGGCGGGAATGCGCTCTTGCAGCAGCTGACGGACGGTCTCGCTGTAGGCCCGCATGGTCAGCTGCATCTCGACGCTTTCCGGGATGACGTTCGAGGCGGAGCCGGCATGGATCGAGCCGACGGTGACGACCGCCATTTCCTGCGGATCGACATTGCGCGAGACGACGCTCTGCAGCGCGGTGATGAAGGAGGCGGAAGCCAGCACCGGATCGACGGTCCGGTGCGGTTCGGCGCCATGGCCGCCCCTGCCGACGATCTTAATGATCGCCTTGTCGACCGAAGCCATGGCCGGGCCGGCGACGAAGCCGAATTGACCCGTCGGCACACCCGGCCAATTGTGCAGCCCGAACACCGCATCGACAGGAAAACGTTCGAACAGGCCTTCCGAGATCATCTTGCGGGCGCCAGCGCCGATCTCCTCGGCGGGCTGGAAGATCAGCCGCAGCGTGCCGCTGATATTGCCGCTCTCAGAGAGATACCGGGCGGCGGCCAAGAGGATCGAGGTATGTCCATCATGGCCGCAGGCATGCATGACGCCGGGATTGTTGCTGGCATAGGCAAGTCCGGTTGCCTCCTCGATCGGCAGCGCGTCCATGTCGGCGCGAATGCCGATCCGCCTTTTGCCGTCGCCGCGCCGGAGGGTGGCGACGACACCGGTGCCGGCAATGCCCGTCGCCACCTCGTAACCCCAGGCGGAAAGGCGGGATGCCACGAGCTTGCTGGTCCTCAACTCCTGGAACGCCAGCTCCGGATATTGATGCAGGTCGTGGCGAAGCGCGATGATCTCATCGAGATAAGAGGCGATGCCTCTCTCGACCGGATCGTTGCTGCGCGGGTTTTGAGCGATGATATCCATGGCGGTTCGCCGGCGCCTCAGGCGCCGACAGCCTTTCCGCGCTCGACCTGATCGGCGTCGGCCGCATAGCGGCTTTCGCGGAACGGCAGGCCGAGATGGTCGCGCAGCGTCTCGCCCTTCAGGACCGGATCGAAATAACCGCGTTCGGTGAGGAGCGGCAGAACATATCTGGCAAAATCGTCGAAACCCTCGGCAATGACGGGAAAGCCGAGAATGAAGCCATCGGCTGCACCCTGATCCACCCAGCGGATGATTTCGTCGGCGATATGCTCGGCAGTGCCGATGAAGGCGGTGCGCGGCGTTGCCGAATCGAGTGCGACCTGACGCAGCGTCAAACCTTTCTCCCGCGCTGTCCTTTTGATGCGGTCGGTGGTGGCGCGGAAATTGTTCCTGCCGATATCGCCGAGGTCGGGGAACGGCTCGTCCAGCGGATAGATGCTGAAATCATGATGATCGAAGAAGCGGCCGAGATAGAGCAGCGCCTCCTCTGTCGTGACGAGATTGCGGATCGCCTGGTACTTGGCTTCCGCCTCATCGGACGTCGCACCGACGATCGGCCCGATACCGGGATAGATACCGACTTCCGCCACCGGGCGCCCATGCGCGATGACGCTGTCCTTCAACTGGCGATAAAAGGCCTGCGCCTCTTCGAACGGCCCGCCATTGGTGAAGACCGCGTCGGCGTGCTTGCCGGCGAGCCGGATGCCGGAATCCGAGGCGCCCGCCTGGAACACGACCGGCTGGCCCTGCTTCGAACGGCCGATATTGAGCGGCCCCTCGACGCGGAAGAAGCGGCCCTTGTGGTTGAGGCGATGCATCTTGGTCTTGTCGACGAAGACGCCGGTCTCGCGGTTGCGGACGAAGGCGTCATCGTCCCAGGAATCCCACAGGCCCTTGATCGCATCGATATAGTCCTCGGCGATCTCGTAGCGCAGCTCGTGTTCGGGATGTTCGCGGCTGTAGTTGCGCCCCGAGCCCTCGAGTGGCGAGGTTACTGCGTTCCACCCTGCCCGGCCGCCGCTGATGAGATCGATCGAGGCGAACTGGCGGGCAATGGTGAAGGGATCGCTGTAGGAGGTCGAGACCGTGCCGACGAGGCCGATTTTCGAGGTCGAGGCGGCAAGCGCCGAGAGGATCGCGATCGGCTCGAACCGGTTGAGGAAATGCGGGATCGACTGCTCGTTGATATAGAGCCCGTCGGCGACGAAGGCGAAAGCGATGCCGGCCGCTTCCGCCTTGCGCGCCGTCTTGACGAAGAAGTCGAAATTGACGCTGGCATCCGCCGGTCCGCTCGGATGTTTCCAAGCATTCATGTGGCCGCCGGGACCCTGCAGCATGATGCCGAACGTGACGTGTTTCTGAGCCATGGAATCGATCTCCTTGAAAACGGTCAGGCAACGAGGGAAAGCCGCTCGGCGGCGAGCAGCTCGATGGAAGCCAGGCGCTCGGCGACCGAAAGCGCCGGCGTGTCGAGCACGAACTCCTTGACGCCGTAGCGGCGGTGAAGCTCATCCAATTCCTTGCGGATCTGCTTTGCCGTGCCGTGCAGGATGCTCGGCACCTTCTCCTCGATGCGGTAATCGGTGACGCCGGCCTGCCGGGCGAATTCGGCCGCCTGCTCCTCGCTGCCGACATTGACGGTCTGGCCGTTCGGCAGGAACACCTTGACGATGCGCAGCTTGCCGACGCGCTCGCGGGCATAGTCCTCGCTTTCGGCGGCGAAGGCTGCGAGAGCCAGAATCGGCCGCTTGCCGCCGGATGCCCGCTCATAGGCCTCGAAGGTCCTGCGCAGATTGTCCGGATCGCCGTTCAGGTGACCGGCAAAAACGAGCTCCCAGCCTTTCTCGGCGGCCAATTCGGCGCTTTCGACGCTCGCGCCGAGCAGGAAACGTTCGGGGGGAGTCGGCGGGAAAGGGGTCGCCTGCGCGCCGTCGTAGTTCGGGTCGGCGGCGAGATAGGTGTTGAGGTCGGAAAGCTGGCTGGCAAAATCCGGCTTCCTGGACGGATCGACGGCAAGCTGCAGCGCGCGCGTCGACAGCGGAAAGCCGCCCGGCGCCTTGCCGACACCGAGATCGACGCGGCCGGGCGCCAGCGATGCCAGAAGATTGAAGGTCTCGGCAACCTTATAGGCGCTGTAGTGCTGCAGCATGACGCCGCCGGAGCCGATGCGAATCCTCGAGGTCCTGGCGAGAAGATAGGCGATCAGCGCCTCCGGCGCGGAGCTCGCCAGATTGGACATGTTATGATGCTCGGCGACCCAGAAACGGTGATAACCGAGTTCCTCGGCCCGGGCGGCAATCTTGACCGTCGCCCGCAGTGCATCCGCGGCCGTCAGACCCTGTTCGATCGGGCTTTTGTCGAGAAGACTGAGGAGGTAGGTCATGGCACCACGATCCGATCCTTGGTTGCAAAGTTTAGTCTATAAAATCAGTAGACAAACCTCATTATAAGAAATGGCATTCTCTTTCGAACGCGTTGAGTGAAAAAAGCGGCCGCACCCAAGATGGAAAATCGGATACTGGGAATGTGTGCCGCCGGCATTGAAAGCTTCTTTCAATCGACCACTTTATGGTCTATATTCTGGTCGAAAGGGAGCAACCGCATGAAGCTGACAGAACAGGTCAAGCCGATCAGCTATCTCAAGGCGCATGCGCCGGAGATCATCCGGACACTGAAGGATAACCCGCAGCCGGTCGTCATTACGCTTCACGGAGAGGCGAAAGCCATCCTTCAGGATGTCGGCCAATATGAAGAAACACAGGAGACACTGGCGCTGCTGAAAGTGCTGGCGCTCACCAACCGGCAGGTTGAGGAGGGCAAACTGCACCCCGCTGCGGAATCCTTCGCGCGCATCCGCAAACGTCTGGCGGACAGCCCATCCTGATGCCATATCGTGTTCTTTTCGCTGAGGACGCGGAACGCGACATCGAGGATCTCTATCGCTTCATCGCTAGCCGCGACGGCGCCGAGACGGCAGAGCGCATCCTGACCGAAATCGAGAGCGCATGCGCCGAGCTTGAAGAGTTCCCTGCCCGCGGAAATATTCCGAAGGAGTTGGCGGGTATCGGAATTTCCGAATATCGGGAACTGCACCATAAGCCGTGGCGCATGATCTATCGGATCCTGGGCACCGATGTCGTCGTCTACTGCGTCGTAGACGGACGTCGCGACATGCAGAGTTTTCTGGAGCGAAGGCTTATCCGCGCATAGCCATACACTGCCCACACGGAGGCTGAACACTATCCAACTTTGCGCCCGGCCGGCGTATTTGCCCGCAGAAGCGCCATCAGCATCGGGCCGATCGCAAACTCTCCCTTTTCACTTCGCCGCGTCAGGCCACGAAGGTAGCCACCGGCCGAATTGATGTGGCCGCCGCGTTCCAGGATGCATGCCATCACAGTCGCAGCGTTTTCCGGACCCATCACATTGGCCGCTTCCTCATAGGCCGAGGGACTGACCCCCAGCATCGATCGAACGGTGACGGCCGCGGCCATCAGGTCGCGCCAGTTGCGGATCACGCCACCCGGCCCATAGGCAAGGATTTCCGGGCAAGCTTGCAGAACCAGGCCGAGCGGGAAAGATTTCAGTTCGCCACCATCATTGCGGCTGTCCGACCCTCGACTTTGCGCTTCCGCCTGCCGGTTCGAATGGGTCCCTCCCCTGCCCTGCTCTGGCGTCACATCCGCTGGACGGTTGTCTTGCCCAGGCATCGCGCCCTGCTTCGTTTCGAAGCTTGGTTCAAGTTCAGAATTGGATTCGGGTTTTGAATTCTGTATGTGACGCTCGATATAATAGGCATTGCCGCTTTGTTTTGCTGATTTAACGCGAATTTCCAGTCGGTTAAGGATGTCGGCGCGCAGGATCGTCAATTCATCCAGCAATTGTTCAAGCTGTGCCGTCGTCGGCGACCGCGGCAGGCCTTCGACCAGTTCCCGGAATTCCCCGTATAGGCTTTGCCAATCCCCAGGGATCGCCTCTTCGACGGCCGCTTCGATCAGCTTCGCGATGTCCCGGCGGCAAAGCGTGATGCGCTCGCGCAGCCGCTGGACATGCAGCCGCTCGGCCATCACCTCGGCCGCCAGCTGCTCGATCTCCTCGGCGCGGGCAAGCAGCGGTGCCAACGAGAAGCCGAAGGCTTCGTCAACCTCCCCTGCCCTGTCCCTGCGGACATAACGCTTGCCGTTGGGACTGTCTCTGCGCAGCAGAAGACCCGCCTCGACGAGTGCGGCGAGATGGCGCCGCACGGTCTGTTCGGCCATGCCATGCGTTCTGAGTGACAGCTGGATATTCGACGGGAAGACGATCAACCCGTTTTCCTGGGCCAACTCGTTCTTCGGATAAAAGCTTAAGAGCGCGTTGAGGACGGCAAGCGCCCGATCGCCGATGCCGAGCAGCGGCTTTGCTTCGCACAGCGCGCGAAACAATTTCCACTTGTCGACCGACTGATCCGGTTTGATCTCTCCCGCCATGACTTGGCTTGCAAGCATGCCAAGCGTCATCGACCGCCGCCCGAAGGGCGTCGTCACACTTCCGGTTTCCATATCTTCCACCTCAACGAGGCAAAAAAAATCCGCTCACCAAAACGGCGCCAAAAACTCTTGACAGCGATTCTCGGAAGTGCGATTCTCGGAGGTGTTCAAGACTACGAGGAAAGCTTCCGTGACGGTGACGTTCGGGGGCTTTTTTCTTTTGCGCGTTATCTCCTATCCGAATTGTCAGCTGACAACCGGTCTAACTGCCTCATTTTCCCTCATTTTCCTCTTCGAACTCGGCGGCGAGGCCTACCAACCGCTGAGCCAGGAATTCCGAAAACGCCGCCGATTTGACGGTGATGCGAAAGGTTTTGCCGGAGCGGGCCACCAAAGCAAGTGGAGCGCCGCCCTGGGTCCGGAGTGTCTGCTCGGCCCGCCGCGGTGCGCTCTTCTCCTCCACCGCCTTCCAGATGACATCGAAGCGGCTGTTGGTCTCCAACATCCCGAAACCAGCGGCACTGATTGCGGCCTGCGCCTTTTTCTGCCCGCCCGTCTCCCTGAACTTTTCGGCAAACGCCAACCAGCGCGGGCGTCCGACCTTGGGGGCCGGCCCGATGGCGAGAATGATCTCGGGATCGATCGTCTGAGCCACCTGCAGGAGCCTTGACGTTTCCGGCTTGTCGGTCGCCAGCGCCTTGGCAATCATGTCGCGACTAAAGCCATGCTCATCCATGCGGCGTGCAAACAGAGCCCGCTCGATAAAGCTCAAGTCGACGCGGGGGCCGTTCTCCTGCCCCTGTGCGAGGATCAGCTCTTCATCCGTGAGCTTCCGCACGACAGCCTTAACAGGAACCCCGATCTCTGCGGCCGCCCGCAGGCGCCTGTGGCCATAGGCGGCCTGGTAGTACCCGGCCCTTGCCGGGTCCGGCCGCACCAGGATCGGAACCTGCTGTCCGCTTTCCTGGATGGACTGCTTTAATCGCTCGAACTCGGCATCCTTGTCGACCGGGATACGGTCGCGGATGAAGGACATTTCGACGGCAGCCGGATCGATCTCCAGGACCTTGTCGCCGGAAGCCAGCGATTCGCGCAGCGCCTTGGCGGCGGCTGCTTCCTCTCCCAGCCGTCCAAGCGACAGGTTCATCGCCTTGACCGCTCCCGATGGCCGATGCGGCTGTTGCGCGCTCGGCGCCTCCGGCCGTGTCGGCTCGACGGCGCCGACCATGCTCTTCAGGATATCGCGTCCTTTTGGGCTCATGTCCTGCTCCATGCGCTGCGAATGAGTTGCTCGACTTCGGCATTGACGCTGTCGACGGATTCAACCCCGCGGTCATAGGTCTGGCGATGCATTGTCTCGCGTCCCGCCTCATAGATTGTCTGCTTCGACAGGCCCGCATCCGAGACCGCTGTCGACTTGACCATCATCGATGTCAGCACGCGCTCGCCGAACAGACTGCGCAGGAAGGCGACGATCTGCGCCTGCGGTCCATCATTGGCCTCATAGCGGGTGATCAGATAGCGCATCCAATCATAATCGAGGTTGCCGCCTGCCTGCTTGACCACGGCCAGAAGGTCGGAGGTCATCGTCAGGAACTGGTTCATCGACGCCACGTCGAGCATCTGCGGATGGACGGTGATCAAGACGGAGGTGGCGGCGCAAAGAGCCGACAGTGTCAGGAAGCCGAGGGTCGGCGGGCAATCGATGATGACGACATCATAGCTCTGCTCCAGCGAATGCAGCGCATTGCCGACCCGCATGAAGAACATGTCCTTGTCGTCGCGGTTGGTGTCGGCAAGCGCCTTTGGAGTATCGTGTTCGAACTCGTGCAGTTCGAGATTGCCGGGAATGAGATCGAGCCCGGGGAAATAGGTCTGGCGGACGATGTCGGCTACGTCGCGGCGCGTTTCGTCATATTTGATGGCACCGTAAAGCGTCTCGTTTTCGCCGACGTCGAATTCGGGCTGATATCCGAGCATCGCCGACATCGACGCCTGCGGATCGAGGTCGACCGCGAGCACACGGTAGCCGCGAAGCGCCAGGAACTGTGCCAGGTGAATTGACGTTGTCGTTTTGCCGGAGCCGCCCTTGAAATTGGTGACGGCGATGACCTGGAGATGATCGCCCGGCCGGCGCATCGGCAGATAGGAGGGTTTGGTGCGCCCCAGGTGCTGGCGCATCGCATGGATTTCTTCGAGCGAGAACACCCGGCGCCCGGACGCTGTCTTTTCGGGATTGATGCTTTCCACCTGGGCGGCGAGGTGGCGAACATAGCTGTCGGTGACGCCGAGCAGCTTGGCAGCCTCGGTACTGCTGAAGCGCCGCAGGGATTTGCGGGCATCGGGCGAAAACAACCGTTCGAACAGCACCTGCAATTGGCTGCTGAGCATCGTCGAGTCCTGAGCAATGGTCTCGTCGATCGAGACTTGGCTCGCTCTCTTGGCTTTCTCAACAATCGCGGCCTTGGTCGGCATTCACGCAAATCCTGATAAATCGGGTAATTTTGCGCAAATGATCGTGAGTCTGGCGATTCCGTCAAGCGATTTCTTGGTTAGCGAATATATAACAAACTGGATTCGGCGAAGAAATCATGTGGAATTCCGGAATCTTAGCTCAATTGTCAGCTGACAATGGCGGCCGCGCCGCATCCTGTCGACGACAGCCTGACGGATCGCCACACATTTTCGACCTGAACGCCATGGCCGACTCGTCGCCAAGCGACTTCCGTCGTTTGCGATGAGTCGGCCATGGCGTTTCTCATTTATAGGCAGACGACCGGTACAGGCTTTCGGCCTCCATCTCGCGGACGGACTCGTTGCCGGAAGACTTATCGCTTGCGTCCTGGGGTTCGGGATCCCGGCGTGACGGGGCAAGACCGAGCATTTGCTCGAGACGGCCGGCATTGAGCGGAGCGCTTATTCCCTTAAAGTTCATCTTCCATCTTTCGTCTGCACATCGGCTTGCGTGGAGCCATAGAGATTAAGCGCAATTTGACCCTGCCGAGAACCGCCCGCCGGCGTTATCACCATCTTTTCCGGTGCGAGCAGGTAAGGGGAGGGGAGGGCTTCCGTTGACCTGCCACGGAAGTTTCATCCGGCTGTGATTAGAGCCTCGGCGGCTTTGAATACGCCAACTGGCGCGGTAGGAGCAACCGGCGGAAACGCGAAGCTTTCATCTTGCGCAGCGTTGGAGCCGGTTGCGGCGATGCTCCCGGCGTAGCCTGCCGGGGTCTGGTATCCGAGCGACGAGTGTGGCCGGAAATGGTTATAGTCGTCAGCCCATTCAGCAATGGCGCTGCGGGCATGATCGAGGCCGAAGAAGAGGCTCTCGTTGAGCAACTCGTCGCGCATCCGACCGTTGAAACTCTCGACATAGCCGTTCTGCATCGGCTTCCCCGGCGCGATGTAGTGCCACTCCACCTTGTGATCCCTCGACCAGGCGAGAATGGCATTCGACGTTAGTTCGGTGCCGTTGTCGGAGACAATCATTCCGGGCTTGCCGCGTCGTTCGATCAGCGTCGTCAGTTCTCGAGCAACACGTCGACCAGAGATAGACGTGTCCGGGATCGCTGCCAGGCATTCGCGCGTCACGTCATCAACGACATTCAAGACCCGGAATCGTCTGCCGCAGGCAAACTGGTCGTGGACGAAATCCAGCGACCAGCGGGCATTGGCTTTCGCCTCGACCAGGATCGGTGCACGCGTGCCGACAGCACGCCGCCGGGCCTTTCGCTTGCGAACGGAAAGCCCTTCCTCGCGATAAAGACGGTATATGCGATTGACGCCGGACGGCTCTCCATCTCGCCGAAGCAGGATGAACAGCTGACGGTAGCCAAAACGCCGCCGCTCGTTGGCGAGGTCGCGCAGCTTCACTCGCAGATCGACCTCCGGCGGTCGACTTGACCGATAACGGATCGTCTTGCGGTCGGCAGATATGATCTGGCAGGCCCGACGCTCCGAAAGACCCATGACGGCCTTCAGATGCGTGACGGCTTCACGCTTGGCGGCAGGCCCTACCATTTTTTTGCAAGAAGCTCGCGGAGTGCGGCTGCATCCAGCATCTGCTCGGCCAGCAACTTCTTTAGCCTGGCATTCTCGTCCTCGAGCGCCTTCAGACGCTTCGCCTCGGAGACGTCCATGCCGCCAAATTTGGCTTTCCAGTTATAAAACGTCGCTTCTGAAATCCCGTGCTTGCGGCAGAGGTCGGCTGCCTTCGCGCCAGCCTCCTGCTCCTTCAGCACCGCAATAATCTGCTCTTCCGTAAATCGCTGCTTCTTCATTCGTCCGTCCTTTAACAGGCCGGACTCTAATCCATTCTGGAGGAAATTCTCAGTGGCAGGTCACCGTCGTTCAAACACCGCCCCGAATACGGAGTCCGACAGCGACGCTGGACGTCTCGGATCGCTTCTGCGTGCCGAGATCGAAGACGGCCTCGCAGGCGCGACCCGACGCGACGCAGCCACGCAGATGTGGAAGGAAATCGCATGCCCGCAGGCAGCGTAAGCGAAAGCGTCAGGCAAGACTTTTGACCCGAGGTCCTTCAACTTTACGATGCCCCCGCGAGAGATAGGAACAAAAAGCGTCGAATATAGCCATTTGACGCAAGCATCTGCATCACTCTTGGACGAATTTAAAGTTTCTTAATCGCGCTCTCTCCAGATGCTCAAGAAGTATCAATTTTTTGATGCAAGTTCCCAACACCGGGAGTCGACGGACGGTTCGAACCCGCAAAATACGGAGATCATCCACTATGAAACCCATCGCTGCCTTTATTCTCGTTGCAGTTTCGATGGCCACGCCCGCCCTCGCCGATGATATGGCGGACGCGACTAAGGACCATGCCGTCAAAGCCGCTGCCTATTTCGCGAGTGCAGATCTGGAGACCGCGAAGAAGGCATTCGCCGACAAGTCAAACACTGAGTGGGTTCGGCCCGAATATAATCTTCACGTGACAGGAATTGGCTCCGATGGCGTTATCTGGGCAGACGGAGCTTTTCCAGAGCTAATTGGCGCGGATCTCGCGACGCTAACTGATCTTGACGGGACCTCGTTTGGCAAAGAAATGCTGGAAAAGAGCAAGGAGATGACCGAAGGCCATCTAATGACACTGCGCTTCATCAACCCGAAAACTCAACAGGCCGCAAAATCCTACGGCTACTGCTTACGTCCAAAGGGTGAAGACGTCGTCTGTGCGTGGTCTGAAGCAGATTAAATCTCCATTCAAGTACGAATTTAGCCCGTAGGTGTTTGCAATGTATGGTCATTCGATCAGGACTAAAGTCCTTTCTATCCCTGTAGTCGTGGGCATCATGATAAGCGTGGCACTCATTGTTGCCGCCTTCGGGCTATATGATGCTAAAAATGCACTGATCCGCATCCATGATGTTGAACAGGCCAATCTTCAATCAGCAAATGAATTAAATACACTGCTGCTTTCAGTCCAGTCCGACCTCTATCACATGACTGTGCTAAAGATGCTTGGTGATGGCAGCGGAACGGACAGTCTTACCGATCACATGACGGCCTCTTTGGCGCGACTTCAGGAGTTGAATAAGCACACATCCCTAGATCATGTTGTATTTGAGGATTATAACAAGCAATTCATGTCGACCATGGATCTGATGAAACGTAACCCTCGTCTTGCATTCATGGGAATCACGGCACTCTCGAAAAAGTACGACGACTTGCACGCGATCATTGGTCATGATCTTGAAGATCGTCGGAAAGCAGCGGCTGAGGCTCATTACCACGAGCTTATCGCTATCAACCGCGTTCTGAAAGTAATGGCCATCCTCGGCGTGGGCATTGTTGTGATCCTCGTCGCTCTCAGTTGGATGGTTGTTGCTTCAACGGTGAGACCTCTTTCGGCTCTTACCCTATCAATTCGATTGATTGCGGCAGGTTCGCTCGAAGAACTTGTTCCAGCCGTTGAGCGTCAAGACGAAATCGGTTCGATGGCGCGTGCGGTGGAAGTGTTCAAGCAAAACGGTATTAAGGTGCGGGAAATGAATGCGCAGGAAGCAGCGCAACAGGCGAAAAGCACAGACCTGCAGTCGAACATAGCCCAGATCGTCTCGGCGGCAGTCGCAGGCGATTTCACCAAACGCATCACCAAGGACTATGAAAGTGCTGATTTCAACCACTTCGCTGCTCAGGTCAACAAGCTGGTAACGTCAGTCGATCTCGGAATCGCCGAAACTAGACGGGTCGTTTCAGCTTTGGCCGAGGGGGATCTGACCGAGACGATGCGTGGCGATTTCCAGGGTGCCTTCGGGGAGCTAAGGGACAGTGTTAACGCAACGATGGCCAACCTTCGTTCGGTTGTGGGTGAGGTGCGCTCAGCGATCGATACCATCAATAGCGGCGCCGGCGAGATGCTTACCGCCTCGAGCGACCTGTCGAGCCGCACGGAACAGCAAGCGGCCTCGCTTGAAGAGACGTCTTCGGCTCTCGAGGAAATCACCGCAGCAGTGAAGAACTCGACCGAGCGGGCGATGGAAGCCAGCCATATGGTTGATGAAGCGCGCCGCAGCACGGAACAGTCGAGCACGGTCGTCAAGAATGCAGTCTCCGCCATGGGCCGCATCGAACAGGCCTCCGGTGAAATCAGCCAGATCATCAATGTCATCGATGAGATCGCCTTCCAGACCAATCTTCTGGCCCTCAATGCCGGTGTGGAAGCAGCCCGTGCCGGTGAGGCAGGCAAGGGCTTTGCTGTCGTCGCCCAGGAGGTCCGCGAGCTTGCTCAACGCTCGGCGACCGCCGCCAAGGACATCAAGGGGCTAATTTCCCGTTCCGGTGAAGAAGTGCACTCCGGCGTCAAACTCGTGACGGCAACGGGGGAAGCGCTGGGCTTGATCAATGGCCACGTTGTTAAGATCAACGAGCATGTACATTCGATCGCGAGGGCGGCGAAGGAACAGTCGACCGGCCTCCACGAGGTTAGCACCGCCGTCAACCAGATGGACCAAGTGACGCAGCAGAATGCGGCGATGGTGGAAGAATCAACTGCGGCCACCAACCGGCTGGCTGACGAAGCCGCGAACCTTGCGCGGCTGATCGCTCGCTTCAAACTCGATGACAGTGTCTCGACGCCCCGCGCAGCCAATCACGACAGCAAGCCCGTTGCCTCTCCGGCACGAGCCCTTGGTCGCAAGCTTGCCGGTGCTTTCGGCGGACGCGCCGCGACCGCTGCTGCGACATCTTCCTGGGAGGAGTTCTGATGAACGATCTGAACTTGAGCGCAACCACGATGCTGGAGATCATCGCCTTTCATCTCGGCGACCAGCAATTCTGCATCAGGACGACATCGATCCGGGAGATCAGAGGATGGGCAGCGGCAACACCGCTGCCCCATGCGCCGCCTTATGTGCTCGGCGTAATGAACCTACGCGGCTCGGTTATTCCAGTGATCGATCTTGCGGCCAAACTCGGTGTGCTGGGCGCCGTCAGCACGGAACGGAGCGCGATCGTCGTCGCCGAGATCGGCAATAGCATCATTGGCCTCGTCGTTGACCGCGTCTCTGACATCCTCTCGATCAGCAGCGACCGCGTCCAACCCGTGCCACATCTGGGTACGTCCTTTGATCCCGCCTTCTCCTACGGGATTATCCCACTCGAACAGGGCATGGTCTGCTTCCTCAATCTCGACCATATGTTCGGCACTCTCGAACAGGTACAGAGCGCCGCCTAGCGACCACGCCAAGCTTCGATCATCGGTTTCTTGGAGAAACCGATCACGAATGACAAAATCAGCCAAAGACGTACAAAATGCCCAAGACATTTGACCCGAGGTCCTTTAACTTTACGATGCCCCCTTTACATTTCTGCAAAGCACCAATCTTTCCTAGCGGAACTGATTGGCGAGTTGACTTCCGTCTGGGGAATTCCTTCTTGTTTACCTACTATTTACCATAAAGCGCGGTGACGCTGGCAAGCCCTGCATCGCAGCCAACCCATGTCCCTTCGGTGGGTGCTGCATGAGAAGCAAGGTTGAGAGCCTATCGCGCCCTCGTTCCCTCGCGATTGGTAAAATGCGCATTCCCCAACCCCGTGCCGATGGTCAGCACTGCCCATCTCGACACGTCGTTCATGAAAGGGATCTGCGACAGTCCTTGCACGACGGCATCGTTGTGCATCATCACGAATGTGCCGTCGTCACCGATCTCCGGAATGGCCTTCATCAGCGCGGCAGGAAGGTTGAAGCTGTCGCTCTCCCAGTTTCCGCCCGGCAAGTTCTGTCCGCCGCGTTCGATGGAGCCATCGGCTTTGATGATGCCGGGACATGCGATCCCGATGATGGGTGCCGGCTTGAGATTGGCCTTCTCGGCCTTGCCGATCAGATCCCGCAACATCGCGGCCAACTTCTCGATGGTCGCAGTCCGGCTCGGCTCGTCGTCGGCATGACGCCAGATGGCTGATTCCCAGACGCTCGCATCCCCAAAATTCGGCACATCGTCCTTTCCGAATTGAACGACGCCGGCGCGAACATTCGTGCCGCCGATATCGACGGCGAGAATCGCCTCGTGGCCTTTGAACATCCAGCGCGGCATCAGATGGACCGCGCCGATCAGTCCGGCCTCATCGGGGTGGTGAACGATCGGCACGACCTCGACGTCGATGCCGGCCGCCTTGAGAATAACCATCGTCCTGGCGATCGCCAGTTCGCCAAAGTGGCTCCGCCGGAAGCCGCCGCCAACGACGATGCGTTCCGTCTTTCCCCAGCGTTTGTCTTTCAGGAACTTTCCGATCACGTCGGCAAAGTCCTGGGCGAAGTCCTCCACAGCCCCCATGACCAATGCCGCCGCCTCCATATCGTCGCCTTTCAGAAAGGCATCGATCTTCTTCTTGGAAAGCTTCGCCGTCGCGGTTTTGCCGATCGGATCGTCTCCGACCTTGCGGATGCGTTTTCTCCAATCGTCGAGCTTCTGTTGGAAAGTCTTCTTGTTCGCATTGTCGCCAACGAAACCATCCTTGTCACGCAGTTCGTTGTTGTAGTCGTCGATCGTCACCAATGGCAGGTTTAAAGCGCCATGTGCCAGCGGGGCATTGACCTCATCACGGGGATCGGAACTGCTTTTGGCCATCAATGTACCTTCTACGGCGCGAGTGCTCGAACGGGCGGCGAGATACAACGCGGACTAGCCTCAGGATGTTCCGGCGTCTGAAAAGCCACCTTGTCCTTGTCGACCGGCGACCTAGCTTCAATGGTTGCAGAGTTTGGAGAATGCCGTGCAGGACGACGACGCTACCCAGGAAATGCTTTCGCTGGTCTTGGAAGAGCCCGACCACTGGGCGATGTTTCTCGATATCGACGGGACGCTGCTCAATCTTGCGCCCACGCCGGATGCGATCGAGGTCCCGGAGGCTCTTCCCGGTCAACTTCATCGCCTGTCGAACAAGCTCGGCGGTGCCCTGGCGCTGGTCACTGGACGATCACTTGCTTATGCAGACGAGCTGTTCAAACCCTTTGAATTTCCGACGGCAGGCCTTCACGGCGCCGAAATCAGGAACGCTGCGGGCATGCAGACGGTCGAGGCGACAGCTGAGTTTCAGGCGCTGAAGCATGCGCTGACCGCGGAAGCCGAGCACTATCCTGGAGTCTTGATCGAGGATAAGGGTGCGGCCGTTGCCGCCCATTACCGGCTCGCGCCCGAATATGAAAAGGTGCTCGAAGACCGCATGCACCACTATGCGGAGCTCGCCGGGCCGAACTGGGCATTGCAGCTCGGCAAGATGGTATTCGAACTGCGTCCGGCACGGTCGAGCAAGGGCGATGCGTTGGAGCGGTTTTTCCAGTCCGACCCCTTCAAGAACCGCTGCCCGATTACCATCGGCGATGATCTGACCGACGAGTCGATGTTTGCGATCGCCAATGCGCGTGGCGGCGTTTCCGTGCGTGTCGGCGCGATCGGCGCCCCGAGCTGCGCCACGAGCCGGCTGTCCTCCTCTGCGCTGGTTAGAAACGTCATTGCCGCCTTGGCCGCCTGAGGAGCGCTCGTAATGCGGATTGCTGTCGTCTTTACGCCGGCTGCGCAGCGTCTATTGTCAAAAAAGTATCGGTTTTGACGGGGAATCGTGGTGGCGGGCGTGACACGAGCCCACTACACTCCCCTTCAACAATAAAGCCAAAAAGGGAATTTGGCGTGCGGGCCTGGAACCCGCCCTCGGAGGAGGAAACAATGGAACCTGACTTGGAAGTCGTTCAGATCCGGCCGGGCGAATCCTTCGCAGCGAAGGCGCATGGCTATCCGTACCATACGGTTCGCTGGCATTTTCATCCGGAATACGAACTGCATCTCGTCGTGGCGACAACCGGACGCTATTTCGTCGGCGACTTCATCGGCGAGTTCGAGCCCGGCAATCTAGTGCTTGCCGGCCCCAATCTGCCCCACAATTGGATCAGCGACGTTCCCAAAGGATCGAGCATTCCGCTTCGTTGCCAGCTCATCCAGTTCAGCGAGAATTTCATCAGCGACACGATGAAGGTGCTGGCCGAGCTCGGTCCCTTCGAGCAGGTGCTCGAGGCCTCCCGCCGCGGTGTGCTCTTCGGCGCCGAGACCAGCCGGCAGGTCGCGCCGCTGATGAACGAGGTGCAGCAGGCCCACGGCGTGCGTCGCATCGAGCTCTTCATGATGATCGTCGGTCTGCTCAGCCGGGCACAGGATGCGCAGCTTCTCGCCAGCCCGAGCTATCTGCCCGATCCCTCGGGCTACATGTCGGCAGGCATCAACAAGGCGCTCGCCTATATCCGGGAGAACCTGACCAAATCCTTCGACGAAGCCGATCTCGCGGCGATTGCCGGACAATCCACAGGCGCCTTTTCACGCGGCTTCCGCCGCCATACCGGCATGTCGCTCGTGCAATATGTCAAACGCCTGCGCATCAATCTCGCCTGCCAGATCCTGATGAGCGACGAGCACGCATCGATCACCGATATCTGCTTCGAGGTCGGCTTCAACAATCTGTCCAACTTCAACCGGCAATTTCTCGCGGAGAAAGGCATGACGCCATCCCGCTTCCGCCGATTGTTGGGCGACAATATCGACGTAGCGAAGGCGGCCTAAGCAAGCCGAACGAACAGAGTTCAAGGATACGCAAGCAACAATGTGCCGAAGACGGCGATAGGGAGGACAAGGAGGAGGAACGAAAACGACACTGACGTGAACGTGAGCGCGCAACGAGCGGCTCGCGAGAGGAGACGCTCGTCCTCAAAAAACGCAAACCGCCGGGACAGGCGCACCCGTTCATTCGGCCGAACGGCCACAGCACAACATTGCATCACGAAGCTACACGATTTTTTCCAACGGGAGGAGATGGAAATGATGAAATTCTCGACAAAGATGGCAGGCGCCGCGGCACTTGTCCTATCCCTGCTGGGCGGCACGTCCGCCTTTGCTCAAACGGCCGTTGCCGACGCAACGGTCGCATTCCTGATGCCGGACCAGGGCTCGACGCGCTATGAGGAGCACGATCATCCGGGCTTCGTCGCGGAGATGAGGAAGCTCTGCGCCTCGTGCAAGGTCATCTATCAGAATGCCGATGCCGATATCGCCAAACAGCAGCAGCAGTTCAATTCGGCAATTACCCAGGGCGCCAAAGTCATCGTGCTCGATCCGGTGGATTCGGCGGCAGCCGCATCGCTTGTCCAGCTCGCCCAGAGCCAGGGTGTCAAGGTCATCGCCTATGACCGCCCGATCCCGAAGGGCAAGGCCGATTTCTACGTTTCCTTCGACAACAAAGCGATCGGCAAGGCGATTGCGGAATCGCTCGTCCAGCATCTGAAGGCGAAGAATGTCCCGACCGATGGCGGCGGAATCCTGCAGATCAACGGTTCGCCAACCGATGCGGCCGCAGGCCTGATCAAGGACGGCATTCATGAGGGTCTCTCCAGCGGCGGCTACAAGACGCTTGCCGAGTTCGACACGCCGAACTGGCAGCCGGCGAATGCCCAGCAATGGGCAGCCGGCCAGATCACCCGCTTCGGCAAACAGATCGTCGGCGTCGTCGCCGCCAATGACGGCACCGGCGGCGGCGCCATCGCCGCCTTCAAGGCAGCTGGTGTCGATCCCGTGCCGCCGGTGACCGGCAATGATGCGACGATCGCCGCGCTGCAGTTGATCATATCAGGGGATCAGTACAACACGATCTCCAAGCCGAGCGAAATCGTCGCCGCCGCCGCAGCCGACGTTGCCGTGAAGCTCTTGGCGGGAGAAACGATCAAGGCCGAGATGACGCTTTACGACACGCCCGCGCAGCTCTTCGTGCCCGCTGTCGTCACTGCCGAAAACCTCAAGGCCGAGATCATCGACAAGAAGATCAACACCGCCGAGGAACTGTGCACCGGCCGTTATGCCGACGGCTGCAAGAAGCTCGGCATCAGCAAATAAGCAAGCCAAGGGAAAGCGCGGCCGGATCGCCGGTCGCGCTTCCGGTTTTCGCTTCTTTCCGAAAGGCCAGACGATGTCTGACACCTCTCATATTCTTGACGGCTCCCGCCAGCCTGTCCTCAGCCTGCGCGGAATATCGAAGAACTTCGGGGCCGTGTCGGCGCTCACCGATATCGACCTCGACGTGCATGCCGGCGAGGTCGTGGCGCTGGTCGGCGACAATGGCGCCGGCAAATCGACGCTGGTCAAGATCCTGGCCGGCGTGCATCAGCCGAGCTCGGGCACAATCCTGTTCGAGGGCAAACAGGCAAATCTCTCAAGCCCGAGTGCCGCCCTCGACCTCGGCATTGCCACCGTCTTCCAGGATCTGGCACTTTGCGAAAATCTCGACGTCGTCGCCAATATCTTTCTCGGCAAGGAGCTCAATCCTTTCCAGCTCGACGAGGTCGCCATGGAGATCCGCGCCTGGAAGCTGCTGAACGAGCTTTCGGCCCGAATCCCAAGCGTGCGTGAGCCCGTCGCCTCGCTCTCCGGCGGGCAGCGCCAGACCGTGGCGATCGCCCGGTCGCTGCTCCTCGCGCCGAAACTGATCATGCTGGATGAGCCAACAGCAGCCCTTGGTGTTGCCCAGACCGCCGAGGTGCTGGATCTGATCGAGCGCGTGCGCGCACGCGGCCTCGCCGTCATCATGATCAGCCACAATATGGAGGATGTGCGCGCGGTTGCCGACCGCATCGTCGTCCTTCGGCTCGGGCGCAATAACGGCACTTTCGTGCCCGATGCCTCCAACGAAGAGCTCGTCAGCGCGATCACCGGCGCATCCAACAATTCCGTCTCCCGCCGCGCCATGCGCCGCAAGGCGCAAAGCCAAGAGAATGAGGAGGGCAGGGCATGATGAAGACCTTGCAAAATGAACCTGCGGCACCTGCACTCCTCGACCGGCGTGACGAAAGAGTGCGCCATGACGATAGCCTTGCCGGCTCGATCCGCGCCTTCTGGGATCGCGTCCGCTCCGGCGACCTCGGCTCGCTGCCGGTCATCGTCGGCCTGGCGATCATCTGGACGGTGTTCCAGGCGCTCAATCCGGTGTTTCTCTCCAGCGCCAATCTCGTCAACATGCTGTTCGACTGCTCGACGGTCGGCGTCATCTCGCTCGGCATCGTCTGCATCCTGATGGTGGGCGAGATCGATCTTTCCGTCGGCTCGGTCAGCGGTTTCGCCTCGGCACTCACCGGTGTCTTCTGGGTAAACCAGGGCTGGCCGGTCATCATGGCGGTCCTCGCCGCGATGATCGTCGGCGCGCTGATCGGCGCGCTCTATGCCTTCCTGTTCAACCGCTTCGGCATGCCGAGCTTCGTCTCCACCCTGTCAGGGCTGCTCGCGGTTCTCGGCCTGCAGCTCTATATTCTGGGCGCGACCGGTTCGATCAATCTCCCCTATGGCTCCTGGCTGGTGAATTTCGGCCAGATCATGGTCATGCCGGACCCGGTCGCCTATCTGCTGGTGGCGCTTGGCGGCATTGCCTTCTTCCTCGCGAGCTACCGCACCTCGGCGCGCCGGCGGGCAGCCGGCCTGTCGTCGAAATCGGTCGGCGGCCTGTGTCTCCATGCCGTCGTCATCACGGTCGCCCTGGCGGCGGTTGCTTTCTATCTCAACCAGTCGCGCGGCATCCCCTGGATGTTCGGCCTCTTCGTCGGGCTCGTCGCCGCCATGAACTATGCGCTGACGCGCACCAAATGGGGACGCTCCATGCATGCCGTCGGCGGCAACAGGGAGGCCGCCCGCCGCTCGGGCATCAACGTGTCGCGCATCTATACGAGCGCCTTCGTCACCTGTGCCCTGCTTGCGGCGACCGGCGGCGTGCTTTCGGCCGCGCGGCTCGCGACCGCAAGTCAGCAGGCCGGCACGGGCGACGTCAATCTCAACGCCATCGCGGCGGCGGTCATCGGCGGCACGAGCCTGTTCGGCGGGCGGGGCAGCGCCTATTCGGCCCTTCTCGGCATCATCGTCATTCAGTCGATCGCCAGCGGGCTGACGCTTCTCGATCTGTCATCGTCGCTTCGATACATGATCACCGGCGCCGTCCTTGCCGTTGCCGTCATCGTCGACTCGCTGGCACGCCGATCGCGAATTTCGCACGGCCGGGCCTAAACCATAGAAAAGCAGAGGAAGAAAATGGGACAGGATCTGTCTGGAAAGGTCGCAGCCGTCACCGGGGCGGCGTCGGGTATCGGCCTGGAATGCGCCAAGGCCTTGCTCGCTGCTGGCGCCCGGGTCGCGCTGGTCGACCGCAATGAAGACGCCTTGAGGGAAATCTGCTCGAAACTCGGCGCGAAGGCCATTCCCTTGGTCATCGATCTCACCGATCCGAAAAGCGTGACGCGGATGATGCCTGAGATCCTGGGAAAAGCCGGCCAGTTGGATATCTTCCATGCCAATGCCGGTTCCTATATCGGCGGCGAAGTGCTGGGCGGCGACCCCGATGCCTGGGACCGGATGCTCAATCTGAACGTCAATGCCGCCTTCCGCTCGGTGCATGCCGTTCTGCCGCATATGGTTGAGCGCAAGACCGGGGATATCATCCTGACGAGTTCCGTTGCCGGCATGATCCCAGTCGTCTGGGAGCCGATCTACACAGCCTCGAAACATGCCATCCAGGCTTTCGTCCACACGCTAAGGCGGCAGGTGGCCAAGCATGGATTGCGCGTCGGCGCCGTCGCTCCGGGCCCGGTCGTCACCGCTCTTATCAGCGATTGGCCGCAGGAGAAGCTGGAAGAGGCACTCGCTGCAGGCGGCCTCATGGAGGCGAACGAAGTGGCCGAAGCGGTGCTCTTCATGCTGACGCGTCCACGCAACATCACCATCCGCGATCTCGTCATCCTACCGCAGAGTGCCGATATCTGACGAAAGTGCGAACGGCTGCTCAGAGCAATTCCAGCAAAAGTGTGCAGGGGTTTTGCCAGGCAAGGCGCGAAACACTTTTGCCGCAATTGCGCGAAAACAAAGAGATAGAGCATTTTCATGTTTCGAAGAAAAACGGAAATGCCGTAGGAGGAAGAAAACATGATCTTCGACAGATTTCGCCTGAACGGTCAGGTGGCGCTGGTGACCGGCGGCACGCGCGGCATCGGGCTTGCCATTGCCGAGGCGCTCGGCGAGGCGGGCGCCAAGGTCATCATCACGGGCCGGGCTCGCAATGCGGCGGCGGAAGACCGGCTCTCCAAGGCCGGCGTCGATTGCGATTTCATCGCCGCCGACCTGATGAAGGAAAGCGCTGCCGACGAACTCGTCACGGAGACCCTTTCACGGGCGGGCCGGCTCGACATCCTCGTCAATAATGCCGGCATCGCCATTCATGGCGACAGCGGCGAGTTCTCCGATGCCATCTGGCGCGAGATCATGACCGTCAATGTCGACGCCGTCTTTCGCGCCTGCCGCACCGCACTCGCTCCCATGCGGCGCCAGGGCGGCGGCGTCATTCTCAATATCGGCTCGATGTCGGGCATCGTCTCCAACATTCCGCAGAACCAGGTCGCCTATAACACCTCCAAGGCGGCCGTCCATATGATGACGAAGAGCCTCGCCAGCGAGGTTGCCGCCGAAAACATCCGCGTCAACGCCATCGCGCCGGGCTATATCGAAACCGATCTATCGCGCGGCGGCATCGACAATCCCGACTGGTTTCCGACCTGGCGCAGCATGACCCCGATGGGACGCGTCGGGCAGCCGGAGGAAGTGGCCGGCGCTGCACTGTTCCTCTGCTCGGCGGCAGCAAGTTACGTCACTGGCGAAGTGCTTGTTATCGACGGTGGTTATACGACCCGATAAGACGCTGGGTCACCGCGTTGGGTAGGGCAGGGTGGTGCCGCCCCCACGAGCTTCAGGCACATTCTCAACCCTTTGAGAACTGAACGGGGAGGGTGATTTCGAACGCGGCGCCGGCGCCGGCCATCTGCAGCAGGCGGATCGTACCGCCATGCGAGCCCAGCATGGCGCGGACGATACCCAGACCCATGCCGGTACCACCCTGTTCGCGGCGGGTTGAGAAGAACGGCTGGAAGACGCGTTGGCGATTTGCCTCGGAAATACCGCCGCCATCGTCGCGAACGAGAATGACGACTGTTCGCGGCCCAGCTGACACGGCAAGTTCCAACGACGTGGCGCCGTGCTGAAGGGCATTCTCGGCAAGGTTGGCAAAGACGATGCCAGCGGCTTCCTGAGGAAGAGCAACCGATATTTCCGTATCGCCTCCGCCTGAGATATCCAGGGTGGAAAATCGCCCGCGCAGTGAGGATAGGATGTCCATGACGCTGCTTTTGCCCTCGGCTACAAGGGTTTCCGCCTGCGCAAGTTCCCTCAGCCGCTGCAACAATGCATCGAGCCGGACTGCGTCGGCGACGATGTTGTCGAGAAAGTGCGAACGCTCTGCCTCCGTCATCGGCCTCTCGGCATCGTCATCACGCAAAAGCTCTGCCGCACCCCGGATAGCCGTCAGCGGCGATTTCAGCTCGTGGGAGACATGGGCGGCAAAGGAGCTGATATATTCGGTGCGATCGACTAGTTTCCCGGCAAGATCGAGGAAGCTTTGCGACAGTACGGCGATCTCACGCGTTCCATAGCTTTCAAGCGGCCGGATTGCCCCCTTGCCGCCGCGGGCGATCTCTTCGGTACGGCCGATCAAAGCGTTGATCGGGCCGGTGATGGTGCGCGTCAGCACATAGGCAACGCCGAGCGTCAGTATGAAGACCGTGGCGAGGGCGCCGATTTCCGCCGGCGCCATTCGGCCCGAACTCACGTCAAAGGCACGAAACCAGATGACGATCAGGATCGGCAGCGCCATGACGGCAAGAAGCACGACATAGACGATCAGCGCCAGCGTCGGCCGCCATTTCGTCCTGACTTTGAGCGCCGGCATCAGGCCTTCCTCCCGATTTCAGTGCCGAGTTTGAAGCCGATGCCGTGAACCGTCGCGATGATCCCTTGGCCGCCGGCCGTCAGGAACTTGGCCCTGATGTTGCGGATATGGCTGTCGATCGTCCGGTCAGCGACATAGGTGCCGGCGCCATAGGCCGCTTCCATCAATTGTTCGCGGCGGAAGACCATATCGGGGTGTGACAGCAATGCGTCCAGAATGGCGAATTCGAGCGCCGTCATCGGGATTTCGCCATTGCGGAAGGTGACTGTCCTGCCGCGGCGATCCAGGCTGAGTTCACCGGCGACGAGGGTGGCGTGACGCCTCTGGGGCTCAGCCCCATTGCCGCTGCGCTTCAAGATCGCCTTGACCCTAGCCACGAGCTCGCGCGGGCTGAAGGGTTTGGTGACATAATCGTCTCCCCCGATTTCGAGACCCAGCACCCTGTCGATCTCCTCGTCGCGCGCCGAAAGAAACAGGATCGGCAATCCCGACGTCGTGCGGATCTGGCGGCAAACCTCCAGACCATCCATATCCGGCATGCCGATATCGAGAACGATCAGATCGATATTGCCGCGCCGAAAGGCCGCCATCGCCTCGGTGCCGTTGCGGGCGACCGTCGATGTCAGGCCGGCGCGTTCAAGGGCGAAGCAGATCACATCGCGGATGTGAGGTTCGTCATCGACGACGAGAATGCGGGGTGCCATCACCGGTCCTGCGTTGGTTTGTCATGCCTGTTGTTATCGTTCTCGCTCTATCTTGCAATGGCGGCGGGAGACAGAAGGTGAGTATCCAATCGCGCCGCGCGGAAGGTCCAGTTCCGCCAGTCACGGGGGCGCCGTTCAAAATCCCTGACGAGATCGTATCGAATTTCCAGCGTTTGATTCCTCTTATCGACCAGGTGATCCGGCAACATCTGGAGATAGAGATCGAGCGCCGGAAGGACCGAAGGACCGAGCGAGGAGAGATAAGAAAGGTCGAGCGGCGGACCGTCCTGGTTGATTTCCTGGCTGTGGACGACATTGAAGCGGGCGATCACAGCCGGGAAATCGATGAAGGCGCTGATATAGAGAACCGCAATGAGAGAAGCGAGGTTCATGGCGACCAGCCACTCGTTGGAGCGGTTGAGAAGAATGCGCAGCAGGATCAAAGCAAGGCCGATGGCGACGATGCCGATCCAGACACCGGCGGCGACACGCAATTCCGTCAGCGAATAGGCCCCGACGTAAAGGTCGAGCCGCAGCATCGATGACAGGCAGAGAAGAATGTTCTGACCGATCCAGGCGTGGACGAGACCGCGGATCAGCGCACTATGATCACCGGGCCCGCCGCGCCGCATGGCGAGAAGGACGAAACCGGCGGCAAGCAGCGCTGTCGCGATCAGCGGATAAGCGCCGCGATGAGCATATTCGGCATGGCTCATGTGATCGGGCAGATCCGCACCGCCCCAGAGATAGACGAGATCGAGAAGTGTCTGTACGGCAAAGACCGCGTTGAACAGGATCAGCGAGCGCAGCAGCGAGGCATGGCCGAGCGGCGCATTTCTGGTGGGCACGATCATGAAGGCCCTGTCGGCCTGCGACCTCGCAGCGCGACGCTTCAGGCGCGGCCGCAGCATCGCCCAGACCGTAACGGCGATCATGATCCAGAACCCGATCCGCCAAAGATCGAGAAATTGCAGCAGAACGGCAAAGCGAATGCTGCGCAGCGCACTCTCGATAAGCGGGTTCGCCGCCGCAAAGAGAGACACGAACACCGCCGCGAGAACGAGCGGCATGACCCAAAGGCCGACGCTTTGGCGAAACCCGACAAAGGAGAAACGTTTGGCCGGCGTCGCAAGGTATTTCCAGCAATCCTCCGCAAGCCGCAGAGGAATGACGAGGGCGAAGCGAAAAAATGCCCGGGGCAGGCCGGTGAGGCGGCGGGGCATGAGCTGGGCGCTGACCAAAGCAACCGCCATCAGCGCGCCGAGGCAAAGGGCAAAGCCCGTCAACGAGGGCGCCTCCAGCAAGGGTGCCGAAGCCAGGAACAAGAAAACCAGCAGGAAAGCCGCCGTCAATGGCGACGGCTTCTTCCGAGCCGAGAGCAGAATGCCGCCACAGACGGCGAAGGCAAAGAGAAAAAGGTTTATCCCGGGCGCGGAGCCGAAGATCAGAAAATCGGCAAGTGCAACAAGCGCAAACAGGACGGCAATCCGGCCGCTGCCACGTTTGATCGGCATCGGTTCCGTTAGGGTATTGGTTGTGTCCATTGCTGCTCCTCTCGCAGATGCGGCTTTTCGATCAGGATGAGCGTGTCAACCGGGTCCACCGCGGCAGGCGTGCCTTGACGTCCGCTTGCCGCGACCAGCCACCATCCGTCGTTGCGCAGCCTATCCGGCAAGGCGGGTGGGGTGACGCGGGGCGGGATGTCGTTCTTGCTCATGGCGGGAAGATGCCGCGCCGGATTGCAGATTTTGTGCAGAGAGTGAGGAGCAATTCAGGAAAATCGACCTGGTCGGCGAGGCCTCGAAGAGAGCTCCGAGGTCAGATCCTATGAAGGTGGTATTGGGTTTATGATTGCCGTGGATGGAATTGCGACGATCGCGATATTTGGATCGCCGCATGCAGTCCAAGGAGGGCCAAGACGGCGAGCATCACCTCACCAGGCGATGTTGCGCCGTCTCGTTCACCGAGTGACTTGCCGGAATTTGTGAGAAGATCGTTGAAGAGTGAGAGGAAGCCTCATCGGAATCTTGGCGCACGCTTGGCATTGTGCAGCAGTTCGCAGGCGGTCGCGAACGGCCCGAAAAGTTTGAGCAACAGCGCTTGTTGCTCGGCATCTATACGGTGACGAGCGCAGAACTCGGTTACGGACCAGACTTTCGTCAGATCGTCTGTTTCGATTTGGCTGGGTTCGATGTGTTCGGTCAAGGGCGTATCCTCCGAACATCGAGACTACCGCTCCCCGGCGTTTATAAGAACTAGCTAAAAAGAATTATGCCGCAAATGTGATTGGGTCGTGTCTGGCCTTGCGTTGAAACAAGCGAATATACGAAAAACGCCCGCCGATTGTGCGGCGGGCGTCGTGCCTCACTGATCTATTGCCGTTGATCAAGCAATATGAGTGGCATCAAAATCCGTGCCGGTGATGTTGAGTGTCACCTTGGCAGTGTCCGTGTGGCCTTCGCCATCGGAGATCTTGTAGTAGCGGAGAACTTCCGTGACATGATCGCCGGCAGCGATGTTTGACGTCAGCTCATAGCTGAATGAACCATCTGCCTTGACGTGGAACGTGCCATAGGTGCCGGCAACGTCGGTAACGGCGCCATCCTTGGCGTTTACCTGTGCGCCCAGGAACTGACGGAGGATGAGCTTGCCGTTGTCGCCGGCAATATCGTTGGCGAGAACGTTGCCGGCGAGGGCGCTGCCTTCGGTGAAGTTGAAGGTATCGTCGACGGCGACCGGCTTGACCTGGGTTACGCCCTGAATGTTCAGTGTGAAGAGGCCGACATCGGTATGACCGGCGCCGTCTGAAATCTTGTAGGAAACCTTTTCAACCAGCGTCTCACCGTTGGTGAAGCCGATCTTGGCGGCGTCGCTCAACACGTAGGTGTAGCTGCCATCCGGCTTGACGAAGAAGGTGCCGTAATCGCCATGGATCTCTGTGACCTGGTTATTGCCCTGCTTGGCGCCAACGCTTTCGCCGTCGAAGGCGGGGAGGAACAGGTGGCGCTGACGCCCTCCCGCCATCCGTTGCAATCGAAGCCGCCGATACCTATGTTGCCGATGTGCCCGATCCAAGCGAAATCGAAGCCGTTGTTGGCTTGATTGAGGCGCTTATGCATCGGCGCGCACCTGGCGCATCGGCCCGGAAATCGGAATCGATCTTCGGAAAGCACGATGCGTAGAGTCAACGCGTTAGCGTGATGGCGATCCCACAAACAATCGATGAAGCCGGCCACGGCCGACGAAGGATTTCTTTTTGAACAACATACATACAGCCACCGCGCTTGCCGCGGCAAACTCGCGCAGGAGTGAAGAGGTCATCCGCGACGCTGCCGGGACCTGGAAGCCGTCCCCCTGCCTTCTCACGCGCCGCGAATTGCAGGCTCTGATCGCCGAGCAGCTCGGCTGAGCAGCGATCGGCGCATCATTCGAACAAGGAGAACTCGGAATGCAGGTACTCGTCAGAGACAATAATGTCGATCAAGCACTGAGAGTCTTGAAAAAGAAAATGCAGCGCGAAGGGTTGTTTCGTGAAATGAAGGAACGGCGCGCTTATGAGAAGCCGTCCGAACGACGCGTCCGGGAAAAGGCGCAGGCGATCAGTCGGCAGCGCAAGGCTGCACGCAAGAAGATGCAGCGCGAAGGCTTGATCGCCGGGCCGAAGCGGGCGGCGCTCACCCGTTAACAGCCTCATCCTCACCGGCCTTCCCCCGGCTTGGGCGGTTGCATCCCGTGAAAGGACAGACAATGGACGAACTCAATAGCCTCACCGTTTCGGAAGAACGCCTCGAGGATTGCCGCGATGTCGTGGAGCCGGATCTGCAGGATCTGATCCAAAGTGCTTTGACATCGGGCTTTTCCCGGGAGGAAATCCTCATCGCCGTCAGCGAACTGGTTGCCGAAGACTTCGCAATGGTGATGAAAACCCCAAGCGTCCATTGAGGAATGGGTGCAGTGAACGGGCGGTGCAGACGGATCTTGTTTGCAGTAGCCGACGAGACACTCCGGGTCTCGAACAGCAAGCCTGATATGGGCGATAATGCCCGAATTCAAGCTTTGACGCATGGAAGCGCCCAACGAAGATCGGAGGCATGGCTCAAGCCCGCAAACGTCAAGTCTGGTTTGCCGATGCCTTGACAAAATCGATGAAAGCCCGGAGCGGCGCAGGCACAAGGCGTCGTCCGGGATAATAGAGGAACGGCCCGGAAAAGCTCTGCCACCACGGTTCGAGAATGGGTTCCAGCGCACCACTGTCAAAATGCGGGCGCAGCCAGTCCTCGAAAACGAAAATGATGCCTATGCCCGATATCGCTGCGTCGACGGCAAGATCCATTGCCCCGCCGACCCTGACGATCAATGGTCCCGAAGGTTCGACCCGTACCACCTCGCCGTCTCGCTCGAATTCCCAGGGCGACGTCAGCGCACCGCTGGCAAAACGGCCCAACAGGCAGGCATGGCCGAGCAGTTCGCTCGGATGTTGCGGCCGGCCATGGCGGTCGAGGTAATCAGGCGAGGCCGCGCCGGCAAAACGCTGGATACGCGGCCCGATCGGCACCGCAATCATATCCTGCTCCAGCCGCTCGTCATAGCGGATGCCGGCGTCGCAGCCGGCAGCAAGCACATCAACGAAACTCTCTTCGGCAATCACCTCGAGGCGAATGTCGGGATAGGCGGCAAGGAACGGGGGAACGATGGCGGGCAGCACCAGCCGCGCCGCGCTGACCGGCACATTGAGCCGCAACGAGCCGGCCGGCCTGTCGCGAAACCCGTTGACCACATCGAGCGCGGACTCCACCTCTGCCAAAGCAGGGCCGAGCCGCTCCAGCAAGCCCTTGCCCGCTTCGGTCGGGACGACGCTGCGTGTCGTGCGGTTGAGCAGCCTGACACCGAGCTCGGTCTCAAGACGACGCACTGCCTCGCTGAGAAAGGAGGCGCTGCTGCCGCTGACACGTGCGCCTTCGCGAAAACCACCGGCCCGCGCCACGGCAACGAAGGCGTTGAGATCACCCAGGTCTGCTTTCACTGTTCGCCACTCCGCACGGCCCGTGCAGATTGTACCTAATTATCACGCGCGGCGACAACGCCTATCTTGGTCTCATCTCTTGAAAGGAGTGAGATCATGCCCACCATCGATCAATCCGGAACCTTCAATCTCGGCGGCCGCAAGGTGAAGCGGCTCGGCTACGGCGCCATGCAGCTTGCCGGGCCCGGCGTGTTCGGTCCGCCCAAGGATCATGGCGCAGCCCTGGCGGTGCTGCGCGAGGCGGTTGCGAGCGGCGTCAACCACATCGACACCAGCGATTTCTATGGTCCGCACGTCACCAACCGGATCATCCGTGAAGCGCTCCACCCCTATCGCGACGATCTCACCATCGTCACCAAAATCGGCGCCCGACGTGGCACCGACGGATCCTGGATTCCGGCCTTCTCGCGGGCGGAGCTGACGCAGGCAGTCCACGACAACCTCCGCAATCTCGGCCTGGATGTGCTTGACGTCGTCAACCTCAGGATCATGTTCGATGTGCATGGTCCGGCCGAGGGGTCGATAGAAGCGCCCCTGACGGTGCTTGCCGATCTCCAGCAGCAAGGACTCGTCCGACATGTGGGCTTAAGCAACGCCACATCGAGGCAGATCGCCGAAGGGCGCGGAATTGCCGAGATCGTCTGCGTGCAGAACCAGTATAATCTGACGCAGCGGGCCGACGATCGCCTGATCGACGACCTCGCGCGCGACGGCACCGCCTATGTGCCGTTCTTCCCGCTCGGCGGATTCACCCCGTTGCAATCGTCCACCCTGTCCGATGTCGCCGCTCGCCTTGACGCCACGCCCCTGCAGGTCGCACTCGCCTGGCTGCTGCGTCGAGCGCCGAATATCCTGCTGATCCCCGGCACCTCGTCCGTCGGCCATCTCAGGGAGAACCTCGCCGCCGCCGGGCTGGTGCTGCCGGATGATGCTGTCTGGGAATTGAACCGCATTGCGAATATCGCTGCCTGACGGCATCCTGAGCTCGCGTCACGCTCTCCCGCGCGGCATAGGCGTTGCCGGATCGCCAGCTGAGTGATTTCATGCTGGGTGGAATTGACCATACGACCGGGAATCGTGCCTCACGGCCGTTGAAAACGTCAAAGGCTTTTCAAGTCGGACGATAGCATCAGGATGGCTTCCTTGTGAGAAGCTCATAGGCCGCGAAGGCCACTGACATCGCCAGAAAAACCACGAGTGCCAACGGATAATTGGCACTCGTATTCGGATCGACCAGCTTGGGTATGCCGATGACCGTGCCGGCCGCCAGAACCGCCGACAGCGCGACCTCCCTAACGATCAATTTCGAAAAGCTCGTCATGACCGACCTCCTGTCGCCTCAGTGGGAATCTCAAAGCGAAGCTAGTGCCCGCTGGGGAATGGTCCAGAGGACTGGCCAAGGCCGCGCTTTCAATAGCGCTCCGGCACGTGCATTTCAGGCGGAACCGGCGCCCTGTTGTAATCGGCATGACGGATACGGTCCGGCAGCTCGATCTCCGGCTTCGGAACATCCTCGTACGGAATCTGCTCAAGAAGATGGGCGATGCAATTCAGCCGCGCCCGCTTCTTGTCCACCGCCTGTACCACCCACCAAGGCGCTTCCTTGGTGTGCGTGCGCGCCAGCATTTCTTCCTTGGCCTTGGTATATTCCTCCCAATGGACACGGCTTTCCATATCCATCGGTGAAAGCTTCCATTGCTTCAGCGGATCGTGGATGCGCATCTTGAAGCGGAATTCCTGTTCCTCGTCGGTGATCGAAAACCAGTATTTGATCAGCACGATTCCGGAACGGACCAGCATGCGCTCGAATTCAGGCACCGAGCGGAAGAACTCCTCGAGTTCATCAGGGGTGCAGAACCCCATCACCCGCTCGACACCGGCGCGGTTGTACCAGCTTCGGTCGAAGAGCACCATTTCGCCGGCTGTGGGAAGATGCGGGACATAACGCTGGAAATACCATTGATGGCGCTCCCGCTCGGTCGGGGCAGGCAGCGCGACGGTGCGGCAGACGCGCGGATTGAGCCTTTGGGTGACGCGCTTGATCGCGCCGCCTTTGCCGGCCGAGTCGCGGCCTTCGAACAGCACCACCACCTTCAACTGCTTATGCTGAACCCAATCCTGCAGCCGCACCAACTCATGCTGCAGCCTGAAAAGTTCCCGGAAGTAGATCTTCCGCTCAAGCGTCTGCTCGGCCGGTTCCGACATTCCTTCAGCGACCAGATCGTCCAAGCGATCTTCTTCCATCTGCATTTCCAGCTCCTCATCGAAGCTGTCGGCGATTTCGGCCTTTATCCGGTTGAGCTGGTCCTGATGTGATTGCGACATGGCCTTTTCCTTCTGCTTTTTTTGACAGGAGCATGTCCGTGCGAAGTTTGTGTGACGACCACGCATAGAAGACCAAAACGGCTACTCGCGCCTCTCGTTCCCCGCGCTCGGCAGAAGCAGGATGAGCGCGCCTACAGCTGCCCTGCTCGGTACTGCTGGACAAGGTTCCGGCAGGCGCGGATTGTCAGGGCCATGACGGTGAGCGTCGTGCCGGCGATACCGCTGCCGGGGAAGGCGCTGGCGTCCGTGACGATGAGGTTCGGAGCATCCCAGACCTGGTTATAGGGATTGAGCACCGAAGCCTCCTGGGTTTCGCCCATGCGGGCACCGCCCGTCTCATGGATGGCCGCGCCCATGCACATCGTCTTGCGAAACCATGTGCGGAACATGAAGCGGCTGAAGGCATCGGCGTCGGGGAAGGCGCCCTTGCCCATCTCCTTGAGGCCGGTCGGCGAACCGATGAATTCGAGCTCGCCGCCGACCTCCCTGATCATCGCAATCAGCGTTTCTTCCTGCTTTCTGAGCAGCGTCTGCTCCTCCTCCTGCATGACGCAACGGATATGCGGCACGGGAATGTTCCAGGCATCCCTGCGCCTGGCATCCAGCGTGATACGATTGTCGGCATAGGGCAGCATGCGGCCGAAGCCGAAGAAAGCGAGACGCGCATCGGTCTCCCCGGAGACCGGCGCACGGCCGACGCTACCCTGGTAATCGAAATCGCCGCGGTCGACATCCTCCTCGCCGAAGCGGGGAATGAAGATCCCGCCCGATGGATTGTAGAACGGATCGGTCGGCGCGGACTCGTCCGCCGCCCAGCCCTTCGCCTTCGAAAAGGAACCGAAGGCGAGGCATGGAAGCTGGTCCATGAAATAGCGGCCGAGGACGCCCGAGTTGTTGCCGAGCCCATCAGGATGTTTCGCCGACGCCGAATTCAGCAGAAGCCGCACGCTCTCGATCGGCGAGGCCGAAAGCACCACCGTCGCGGCGCGCACCGTCGATACCTCGCCCGTGTTGCGATCGATGAACTCCGCGCCGGTGGCGCGGCCGGTCTTCTCATCAGTGGTGATACGGCGAACGACGGCATCGTAGCGGACGGCCAGCCGGCCGCTGGCCTTGGCTTCGCGCAGCGGCCGCGGCATGCGGTCGGCGTCGGGCGCGATATAACGCCAGGAGACGACGTTGCGTTCCGGCCATCGGCTTTCCACCGCCTGCTTGAAGATTTGTTCGGCCGGCGTCAGGTTTGCCGGTTTCGCATAGACGCCGTCCGGCAGCGTGGCGACGTTATCCGTATTGCCGTAGAGCCCGAGATAGGCCTCCACCTCGTCGTAGAAAGGCGCCAGTTCGTCATAGGAGATCGGCCAGTCCTCGCCCTTTCCCAGGCGCGAGCGGATCTTGAAATCGTCGTCGGTCCAGCGCAGCAGCACGCGGCCGAAACTGTGGAGGCGCCCGCCGCCCTGGCGGCCGCGGATCCAGAGGAAGGGTTCGCCCTTCGGCGTCGTATAGGGGTTCTTGCGGTCATTGACGAAGAAGTGGCTGAAGCGCTCGGAAAAAAAAGCCGCGCGCGCCTGGATCGGCTGGCCCTTGAGGGTGGCCCACGCACGCTCCCAGATATTGATGCTGCTTGCCGGCGCCTTCTTACGGGCCGGGTCGAAATCCCTCGGCCCGACGGCGGGACCGGCCTCGAGCAGCAGCACCGACAGTCCCTGTGCCGTCAGTTCTTTTACCGCAAATGAACCCGCCGCGCCGGAGCCGATCACCAGCGCATCATAGACGATCTCAGACATGTCTTTTTCAAATCCTGTCCTGGAGCAATCCTCAAAACGGCGCGAAATGCACCCGGAATTGCGGGAAAACAAAGGGACGGCGCGTCACAGCCGCGATCCGTCAGCGCCGAAGAGGGAGGCCTTGGCGATATCGAGCCCGGGAGTCAGAACATCGCCGGGCTCAAGGGCCACGTCACCCATCAGCCGGAGCGAGAGGCTTTGGTCCGCCCAGTCGAACCAGACAACAGCATCCGAACCCATCGGCTCGACGACGGAAACGCGGCCCGGAATGATGGGCAGGCCGCTCGCAGCTCCATCGAGCGCAAGGTGTTCCGGGCGAAAGCCAAGGGTAGCAGGACCTTCCGCCGCGACTGCACGGAAGGAATAATTGGAGAGATCGATGCTCAGCCCGTTACCCCGGAAGACGGGCGCCGCCCCGTCGCCGCGCTCGATCCGGCCCTCGATGAAATTCATGGCCGGAGCGCCAATGAAGCCGGCAACGAAGAGGTTGGCCGGGCGGCGGTAGATCTCGGCCGGCGAGGCGAGCTGCTGGATCACACCGTCGCGCATGATGGCGATACGATCGGCAAGGGTGAGGGCCTCGACCTGATCGTGGGTGACGTAGATCATCGTGTTGCCGAGGCGCTGGTGCAGCTTCTTGATCTCGACGCGCAATTCGTTGCGCAGTTTGGCGTCGAGGTTCGACAGCGGTTCGTCGAACAGGAAGACATCGACTTTGCGCACCAGCGCCCGGCCGATGGCGACGCGCTGGCGCTGGCCGCCCGATAGTTCGGCAGGGCGCCTATCGAGCAGCTTGTCGAGCTGGAGAAGGGCAGCTGTGCGGGCGACACGGGCCTCGATCTCGGCCTTCGGCAGACCGGCGACGCGCAGACCGAAGGAAAGGTTCTTGCGCACCGACATGCGGGGATAGAGCGCGTAGGACTGGAAGACCATGCCGATGCCCCGGTCTTTCGGCTCCTCCCAGCTGACATTCTTGCCCGAGATCCAGACCTCGCCCGATGTAATGTCCTGCAGGCCGGCAATGGCGTTCAAAAGCGTGGACTTGCCGCAGCCGGAAGGGCCGAGGAGCACCAGGAACTCGCGCGGTGCGATGTCGATCGACATCTTCTCGATCACCGTATGGTCACCATAGGCGATCTTCAGGTCCTTGACAGAGACGGCAGATTGCATGGAAGCGTTACCCCTTGACTGCGCCGGCCGCGATGCCGCGCACGAACCAGCGGCCGGACAGGAAATAGATGGCAAGCGGAACGATGGCGGTCAGGATCGTGGCCGCCATGTTCACATTGTAGGTACGCTCGCCCATCGTGGTGTTGACGATATTGTTGAGCTGCACGGTCATCGGCAGGTTGTCGCGCCCGGCAAAGACGAGACCGAGCAGGAAGTCGTTCCAGATGCCGGTGAATTGCAGCATGGAGACCACCACGACCATCGGCACGGCAATCGGCAGCATGATCTCGAAAAAGATGCGCCAGAAGCCGGCGCCGTCGACGCGTGCCGCCTTGCAGAGCTCCTCCGGGACGCTGACGAAATAGTTGCGGAAGAGCAGCGTCACCAGCGGCAGGCCGAAGATGACATGGACGAGGATGATACCGGGCAGCGAATTGTAGAGATCGATATTCGCCATCGCCCGGACCATCGGATAGAGGAAGATCTGGTAGGGGATGAGGCCGCCGGCCATCAGCAGGCCGAAGAGCAGGTTTGCCCCGCGCGGGCGCCACAGCGACAGAGCATAGCCGTTGACGGCGCCTGCGAAAACCGAGAGCGCGACCGAGGGCATGGTGATCGCCACCGAATTCCAGAAACCGCTGCGAATGCCGACGCAGACGGTTCCCATGCAGGCGCCCGACCAAGCGGTCACCCAGGCGGAGAAATCGAGCGTCGTCGGCAAGGCGAAGATCTGCCCGAGCCGGATTTCGTCCATGGACTTCAGCGAGGTGACGACCATAGTGTAGAGCGGCAGGAGGAAGAACAGCGCTGCGACGACAAGGAAGGCATAGAGGCCGATGCGCCCGGCGGTGATCTGTGCCGGCTTCGGGCCGTTCGGATGAGGATCGGCCATCACGCGGCTCTCTTTGCTTGGTCACGCATGTGCATCGCATAGCGGAAGGGGGCGACGGCGACGATCACGCCGAGAACAAGCACCGTCGCGCCGGCTGTGGCGAGGCCGAGGTTCTGGCGCCCGAACAGATTGTCCATGATGAATTTCGCCGGCACTTCCGTCGCATTGCCGGGGCCGCCATTGGTCATGGCGACGACGATGTCATAGGTCTTGATCACGCCCATGGCGAGCAGCATGCCGGCCGCGGCCAGCGCCGGTCCGAGCTGCGGCAGGATGATCGAGACATAGATCCGCCAGACGGGAATGCCGTCGATCCGCGCCGCCTTCCATTGCTCGGCCTCGATGCCGCGCATGCCGGCGAGTGCAATGACCATGACGAGCCCCGCACCCTGCCAGACGCCGGCAAGCACCAGCGCATAGATCGCCATGTCGCGATTGACCACCCAGTCGAGGACGAAGCTTTCCCAGCCGAGCGAGCGCACGCTTGCCTGGATGCCGAGCGTCGGATTGAGCATCCATTGCCAGATCAACCCGGTCACCACGAAGGACATGGCGTAGGGATAGAGGAATATGGTCCTGAAGGCGCTTTCGAATCGGATCTTACGGTCGAGTGCCGCGGCCAGCAGGAAGCCGAGCAGCAGGCAGCCCGCGACGTAAAGAACGCCGAAGATCAGCACGTTTTGCAGCGATGCCAGCCATTTGGCGGAAGAAAAGAGCTTCGAATATTGCGCGAAGCCGACATAGGTCGAGGACGGAAAGAGCGTCGAATTGGTAAAGGACAGGCGGATCGACCAGGCCATGGTACCGATGAAGACCACGACCGCGACGAACCAAGTCGGCAGCAGGGCGATGGTGGCGGAAAGATTGGGCTTGCGTTTGATGGACATCGGCCAGCTCGTTGACGGGAAAGCAGGGCTTGCGCCGCCGTACGATGCGGCGGCTGTGGCGTCGGATCAGGCCGACGCCACAGGCACTATCCTACTCGAAGATGGCGAAGAAGTTTCCGGCCGCAGCACCTGCATCATTCGAGCCGCTCCAGTATTCGTCGACGAAATCGTCAAGCGCGCCGACCTGCTGGGGCGTCAGCACGATCGCCTGGTCCGGCACGATGGCGCCGGCGCTCATCAGTTCGGCGCCCTTCTGGGCACAGACATCCAGCTTCGACTTGTCGACGTCGGTGCGCATCGGAACCGAGCCCTTCTTGAGGGCGAATTCGACCTGGATGGCCGGGTCCATGACGACTTCGGCGAGAAGTTTCTGCGCCTTGTCGGTCGCGGCATTGCCGGTCTTCGGGAACCAGAGGGCGTCGGCGATATAGACCATGCCCTTCGACTCCGGCGCGATCATGCAGCCATAATCCTTGCCCGGCTCCTTACCGGCGACGGTAAATTCCCCCTTTGCCCAGTCGCCCATGAACTGCACGCCGGCCTTGGCGGTGATCAGCATGGCGGTCGCGTCATTCCAGTTGCGGCCGGCGGCACCCGCGTCGACATAACCGCGCAGCTTGCCGAGAATTTCGAGGGTCTTCTTCACGCCGTCGACGGATGCCTGGCTCTTATCCTTGTCGACATAGATCTTCAGGAAACCGTCGATGCCGACCTGCGAGAGCAGGATCATGTTGAAGACCTTGGTCTGCTGCCAAGGCTGGCCGCCCCAAGCGACCGGAATGATCCCGGCAGCCTTCAACTTGTCGAGATCGGCGAAGAACTCGTCCCAGGTCTTGGGCTCTTGCGCGATGCCCGCCTTGCCGAAGGCTTCTTTGGAATAGAAGACCCAGCTTTCACCATGGGCGCCTGTCGGAGCGAGATAAACCTTGCCGTCATAGGAAATGAGATCATGGATCGATTTCGGCAGGGCGTCGGCCCATTTGCCGGCAGCGGCGACGTCGTCGATCGGATTGAACAGGCCCTGGCTGACGAAATCGGCGGCGGCGAGGCCGATGACGCCCTGCTTGGCGCCGGGCGCGTCACCGGCGACGATACGGTTCTGGAAGGCGGCATCGGCTGCGCCGAACCCGGCGATCGAGGAATCCTTCCAGACGCCGCCGCGCTTTTCGAACTCGGTCTTGATGACGTTGAGCGCGGCGGCTTCGCCGCCGGACGTCCAGGACGACATGATCTCGATCGTCGGCTTGTCCTCGGCATGCGCCGAGGCAAAAAGACCGGCGAATGCGACACCGGCAAGAAAAAGCTTCATCATGGTCTTCATTGTTCCACCTCTTGAAAATGCCCTCTTGGCGGGGCGTTTGTTGTCTTCGGAATAATATCAGCGATAGATCGGCAGGAGCGCCTGCCGGACGAGCGTGAGCCCGTTGGCGATGTCGCGGACGGGATCCGGCGCGGCATCGAGTTCGAGGATCGCCCAGCCTTCATAGGCCCGGTCGCGCAGCAGCCGGATCCAGGCCGGCCAGTCGACCCGCCCGAGGCCGAAGCCGCAGAAATAGGGCTGGTGGCGTTCGTGGATGTGCTTGTCGATCGGCGTGTCGGCGGGCATCGGGCCGATCGCATCCTTCCAGTGGGCGATGATCATACGCTCGTGATGGCGATCGACGAGCTGGACGGGATCGGAGCCGGCAACGATGATGTGAGCGGTGTCCGGGCACATGTGCACATAGGCCGGATCGGTGAGCATCATCATCAGATCGACGTCGCGCGCGGCGGCAAAGATCGAGTGCGCCTCGGTGTGCAGCGCAAGCCGCACGCCCCTGGCATAGAGGGTCGCGCCGAGCCGGTTCAGAAAATCGGCAATCACCTTGGCACGATCGAAGTCATGGAACTGCACCGGCTGGGCGCCGAGCGTCTGGCGAAGCGGAGCGCCGATCACCATGATGTCGCTGCCGCAGGCTTTCAGGAAGTCGGCATAACGCTCCGCCTTGTCGATCAGCGCGCGCTGGGCCTCGGGCTCGGCGAAATCGCCCGCCGCCTCCAGCTCCGCGAAGAAACCGCTGCACAGCGTCAGGCCGCGTCTTGCCAGTTCGGCGGCGAAGGCGTCGATGGAACCATAGGTCTTGATGGCGTCCTGCCAGTTGAAGGGAGAGAAGGTCAGTTCGACGCCGGTAACGCCCGAGGCCTGGACGCTGTCGAGGATCTTGTCCCAGAAGGCGCGCGGCTCGGCGCGTGCATGATCGATGATCGCATCATGGCTGTCGACGCCCCAGAAGCCGGGATGGAAGAGTGTCACGAGATCGACGCCGAAGCGCAGCCTGTCGCCGGTGGCCATAACCTATCCATTTCTCAAGGCATGACCTACCCGCGTGCGAAAAGGAGAGTTCCGCATCCAATAAGCCATGGATTTTCAACGCATTAAGGAATGGCAATCGTTTGCCATGCCTAGATGATAATCAAGCTGGTTTTTTAAGCAAGCGATTTTTGGCAAACGTTTGCTATAAATTGCCGCCTGCCTTAAAGTTGCAAATCGGAGCATCCGGGAGAGAGAAGTAAAAGTGAACAAAAACAAGGATGTGGCGGGAGAGGATCAGTCAGGCGCCTTGATGGCCGACGTCGCGCGGCTCGCCGGTGTGGCGATATCGACAGTCAGCCGGGCGCTTGCCAATCCCGGACGGGTCAACGAGAAGACGCGCGCCAAGATCAATGCCGCGGCGAGGCAACTGGGCTACACCCCCAACGCGATGGCGCGCGGTCTCAGGGTCGGCAAATCCAACATCATCATGATCATTCTGCCGGGATCGCTCTACTATGGAGCTTCCCAGGTCATTCCGCAGGTGCTGCAGAGTATCAACAAGTCGCTGATCCAGGGCGGCTACAACCTGATGATCGCCAACCTCGATCGCGACGAGACTTCCGAACGACATATTCTCGACCTCGCTTTCGGCGGCAGCGTGCGTGGAGCCATCATCCTGTCGTCGAAGCTTCCGGAGGTTGACGGGCGTTCGCTGGCCAATTCCGGTCTGCCGATCGTGTCGATGCTGCTCGACATGAGCGATGCCGGCCTGCAGAGCGTCGTTACGAACGACCGCGAAGCCGTGCGCGACGTCGCGGCCGAACTGATCCGATTGGGTCATCGACGGTTCTTCTATCTTGCAGGGCCCGAAGGCAATTATCACGATGTCGAGCGTTACGGCGGCGTGCTCGAGGCGCTCGAGGCGGCAGGATTGTCCGAGGACTCGGTGCATCGCTCGGGTGGCCATCTCGATTATCAGCACGGCTTCGACATTGGTGTCCAGGCGGCGGAAGATTTCGCCGAGTTGACTGAGAAACCGACAGCAGTCATCGCGACCAGCGACGACATGGCCATTTCTTTTGTCAGCCGTATCCAGCGAACGGGCCTAAGCATTCCCGGTGACGTGTCCGTCGTCTCCTTCGACGGCTCCCCCGTCTGCGAATTCTGCTCTCCGCCGCTCTCGACGATCAAGCAGCCGGTGGAAGAGATGGGGCGCGCGGCGGTGGATCTCCTGCTCGACGCCATTGGCCAGAGGCAGAATACGGCGGCGGTTCGCACCGTCATCCGCAGCAGCCTGATCTTGCGGGAGAGCATCGCTGCTCCGAAGAATTGACGATGCCGGGACCGGCTACGCACAGGGGGACATGGGAACGCTTGCCGCGGTCAATGATGTCACCGACCCTTTAGTTCACGGTCGGAAAGCCTCGTAACGGCCATGATCCGTCAGAAAAGCATTGTGCGTTCGTTGAACGCATTCATAGACAAACACCGCGGGTAAGCATAAGTTAGCGCTAGGTAATACCTTTAACTAAGGAGGTCTGATGGCATCGCCAACCTCGCTCAAGCTCGATGATGAGCTAAAGGGCCGCGTTCAGCAACTGGCCGAAGCTCGCCGCCGCTCGTCCCACTGGATCATGCGTGAAGCTATCGCGCAATATGTTGAGCGCGAAGAGAAGCGCGAGGCACTGCGGCAGGAGACGCTTGACGCCTGGAATGAATTTAAAGCGACGGGACTGCATGTCACGGGCGCCGAGGTCGAAAAATGGCTTTCGACTTGGGGAACTGACGAGGAATTGTCCGCACCCGAATGCTACAAGTAGTCTTCTCCCCCGCCGCAATCCGCGACCTTGAGCGGCTCCGGGAGTTCTTACGGCTGAAAAACCCATCGGCCGCGAAGCGAGCAGCCGAAACTATCCTCAACGGCTTGAGAGTCCTCGGCGCACATCCCCATATTGGACGCCTCATCGAGGACTTGCCTGAGCAATACCGGGAGTTGCTCATCGATTTTGGAGATAGTGGATACGTCGCCCGTTATCGTATTGATGGCGCCATTTTGACGATCCTCGCCGTACGGCATCAGAAGGAAGCAGGGTTCTGACACGGACGCCATCGCCGACGATAGGTTCCCGCAGGCCGATTGCGCTCCATCAAAACTTCGTCTGACCCCATCAATCGACGCATCGTGCTACGAAAAATCACAACACCGAGCGACTTGAAATATCAGGTCTGCGCGGTGGAATTCTGAAATTCCGAGCACGCACATGGACCTCTCGAAGATCAAGACGCTGATCGACTTTGTCGGACGATCGAACATTACCGAGCTGACCGTGACGGAAAAGGACGTGACGGTGCGGATTTTCCGCACCTCGCCGGGAGAGGCAGCTGTTGCCGAGCCCTCGCAAAAGCCGGAATCGACGACAAGCCCCGTCACCGATGCGCCTTCGAGCGTTGAGAAAACCTCCCATGCGGTGAAGGCGCCCGTCTTCGGCGTGCTGCACAAGGCCCCGGCGCCCGGCGAGCCGCCATTCGTCGCGATCGGTGACGCGGTGGAGGAAGGGCAAACCCTCTTCATCATCGAGGCAATGAAGGTCTTCAACACGATCGCCGCGCCGCGGTCCGGGCGCATCACGCACCTGACCGATATCGACAATGGCGAGGTCGAGACCGGTGACCTGCTGGCGGAGATCGCCTGATGCCGGAGACGCCAGAACATTTCGCTGCCGCAGGGCGCCGTTTCGATACCGTCCTCATCGCCAATCGCGGCGAGATCGCCGCCCGGATTCAGCGCGCCTGCCGCGAACTCGGCCTGAAGACGGTTGCCATCTGCTCCGAGGCGGACAGGCAAGCGCCCTATATCAAGACCGCAGACAGTTTTCTCTGCATCGGTCCGTCGACTGCGGGCAAGAGCTACCTCAATCAGGATGCCATTCTTCTCGCCGCCCGCCTGACCGGCGCGGGCGCCATCCATCCCGGCTACGGTTTTCTGTCGGAAAACGCCGCATTCGCCGGCGCGGTTGAAAAGGCCGGGCTGGTCTTCATCGGCCCGACGGCGTCATCGATCGCGACCATGGGCGACAAGATCGCGGCAAAGCGGGCGATGATGGCGGCCGGCGTCCCCTGCGTTCCCGGCCCGGATAGCGCGCTACCCGACGACCCGGCATCGGTCGAGCGCATCGCACGGGAGATCGGCTATCCCGTCATCGTCAAGGCGTCAGGAGGCGGTGGCGGGCGTGGCATGCGCGTCGTGCTAGAGGCCGGCCAGTTGCATGAAGCGATCGCGCTGACACGGGAAGAGGCGCGCAAGGCCTTCGGCTCGCCCTCGCTCTATATGGAGAAATTCCTCCAGCATCCGCGCCATGTCGAGATTCAGGTCATTTGCGACGACCACGGCAATGCCGTGTGGCTGGGTCACCGGGATTGCTCGATGCAGCGCCGCCATCAGAAAGTGGTGGAAGAGGCGCCGGCGCCCGGGATCGCGCCCGATATCATCCAACCGGTCGGCATGGCTTGCGTAGAGGCCTGCCGCCAGAACGGCTACCGCGGCGTCGGCACGTTCGAATTCCTCTATGAGGACGGCGCCTTCTATTTCATCGAAATGAACACGCGGCTTCAGGTCGAGCATCCCGTCACCGAGCTGACGAGCGGGGTGGATATCGTCCAGGCGCAGATAAAAGCAGCCCAGGGTGACGTTCTGAACCTCATCCAGGGCGAGGTGACCTGCGAAGGCCACTCTTTCGAATGCCGCATCAATGCCGAGGATCCCGACACCTTCCTGCCGTCGGCAGGGGTCGTCACCCATCTGGCTTTGCCGCAGGGGCCGGGCATCCGCGTCGATACGCATATTCATGCCGGCTACAGGGTTTCGCCCTATTACGACTCGCTGATCGCCAAGCTGATCGTCCACGCGCCGACGCGGGCGAAAGCGATGGCCAAAATGTGCGAGGCGCTTGCCGGCACCGAGATCGAGGGCATCGCCACCAACATCCCCTTCCTGCGCGCCCTGTTCGAGGATCACGCCTTCGCGCGCGGCCAGACCGACATCCACTATCTCGAGCAATGGCTGAAGCTGCGGAGGGCGGCGGCGTGAGCGCGATCGATTTCAGCGATCCCACAACCATTGCGTTCCTCACCGACGCGCTGACGGCTGCCGGAGTGGAGGGCCTCGAGATCTCCCGGCCGGACGGACAGCTTCGCATCGTCGTTTCGGGGGAGGGCGCCCGGATCGGCGCGCACGAAGCCGCAGGCCGCGCTCCAGGCCCCACATCGGCGGTCGTGAAGGCGCCGGTTGCCGGACATTTCTGCGCCGCATATCCGGCCGCCCCGGCCGTATCCGGAAATCTGCCGCGCTCCGTATCCGACGCCGATATCCTCGGTTTCGTCAGGGTAGGGCATGTCCTGCTTCCCCTTTGCGCCGGCCGTTCGGGTGTTTTGACCAAGCTGCTTGCCGAGCCCGGCGCCCTGGTCGGCTTCGGCGACCCTCTGTTCGAAATCGAGCTGCCATCATGATCGCCACGACGAACAGACATGCCTCGGGACGCGAAATCGTTCCGGCTACCCAAAGCCGGGCGCGGGTTTCCGCGATCGGCGCCAGATCCTTTCTGCTCGAGGCGCCAGGCGATTTCGATCTCATCGCGCAACGGCGGATCTGGGCGCTGTCCCAGACGGTGAAGGGCTGGACGGACCTTGCCGAAAACATTCCGGGGATGACCAACCTGCTGGTGATCTTCAAGGAGACGCCCGAAGATCCCGATGCGGTGGTCGCCCGGCTGCTGGAGGCATGGGAGAACGCCCAGAGCATCAATCTCAACGGCAAGACCATCGAGATCCCCGTCCATTACGGCGGCGAACATGCGACCGATCTTCCCGCCCTTTGCGATCTCTCGGGGCTCAGCGACCGCGAGGTCGTCCGCATCCATCATGAAGCCACCTATCGTGTCTTCGCCTTGGGCAGCGCGCCGGGTTTCGGTTATCTGCATGGCCTCGATCCGCGCATCTACATGCCGCGAAAAACTGTGCCGTCGCTGAAGATGCCGAAGGGCTGCGTGACCATCGGCGGCATGCAGACCGGCGTCGCCATGCTGACCGGCCCCAACGGCTGGAATTCCATCGGCTTCGCATCACTGCAGATGTTCGACCCAACTTCGCCGACCCCCGCGCTGATGGCGCCGGGAGATACGGTGCGGTTCCTGCCGGCAAGGATCGAGCTATGATCGAAATCTTGGAAAGCGGCCCTTTCAACACGGTGCAGGATCTGGGACGCCCCGGCTATCGCGACATTGGCGTATCGGCGAGCGGCGCCATGGATCCGCTTGCGGTGAGGATCGGCAATATTCTCGTCGGCAATGACGAAAATGCGGCGGTGATCGAGGTGCAGACCTTTCCGTTGAGGCTGCGTTTCGAGCGGCGCACCGTCTTTGCCGTGACCGGCGCCGACGGCCATGTCAGTCTCGACGGATCGGAACTCATTCCCTGGTGCGCCTATACGGCGGAGCCCGGACAGATTCTCCAGCTGCAGCAGCCCCCACGGCTGGCGCGGGCCTATATTTCGGTCGGAGGCGGGCTGGATATTCCCGTGGTCATGGGGTCGCGAAGCACGTCGCTGCGCGGCGGCTTCGGCGGCAATGACGGCCGGCCTCTGGCGAAGGGCGATCGGATTGCAGTCGGCGAGGACTTGGAGATGGCCATGCTACCGCCCACGGGCCTCGCCGTCGTCGAGCCGACCGTGGCACTGCGCGAGGTCTTCCCGGCGCCCGTCGACGGCACGCTGCCGATCCGCGCCCTGCCGGCCGGCGAGCACGATCTTTTTGCTGGAGACGGCGAAGCCTTCTGGAGCCAGACCTGGAAGATTTCCTCGCGAAGCGACCGCACGGGCTACCGTCTGTCCGGCGAGCCGATCACACCGACCGCATCGATCGAGATGCGCTCCCACGGCGTCGTGCCCGGCGTCATCCAGGTTCCGCCCGGCGGCGAGCCGATCGTACAGATGAGCGATGCAAACACTGCCGGCGGATACCCGAAGATTGCCGGCGTGATCGAGTGCGATCTCTGGCGGCTCGGGCAGGCCCGCATCGGCACCCGCCTGAAATTCGTTCGCTCGACGCATGCGGAGGCGCGCAGGGTTGAACAGGCTGTCGCCCGCTATGTCGAAGACGTCAGGCAGACATCCGGGATGGTCAAACGCGCCCTGAAGGCGATGGCTTAAGGCCATCGAAAGGAGGAACTGATGAAAATCGATCTGAATTCCGACATGGGCGAAGGATTTGGTCCCTACCGGCTGTGCGACGACGAATCGATGATGAAAATTGTCTCGTCGGCCAATATCGCCTGCGGTTTCCACGGCGGCGACCCGGATACGATGGGGCGCATGGTGCGGCTGGCAAAACAGAATGGCGTCGGCATCGGCGCGCATCCCGGCCTGCCCGATCGGCTCGGCTTCGGCCGGCGGGAAATACCGTTTCCGGCGGACGAGCTTCGCCAGCAGATGCTCTACCAGCTCGGCGCGTTGATGGCGATCGCCAGAGCCGAGCGGGTCACCGTCTCTCATATCAGCTTCCATGCGGCCATGGGCAATATGGTCAATCGCGATCCTGTGCTCGCCGACCTGATGATGGATGCGATCGCCACCGTCGACGCCAATCTGGTCGTCTTCGTCACGTCAGGCAGCGAGATCCAGCAGGCGGCCAAACGCGCGCGCTTGAAGACGCTGGCGCTTTTCCTTGCGGACCGGGCTTATGACGCCGAGGGCAGACTTGTCGCCCGCGGGCTCGCTGGCGCCCTCGTCAAGGATGAAGCCGCCGTTCGCGCACGCGTACGACAATTCCTCCTCGAAGGAACCGTCACGACGATCGATGGCGCCGTGATCGCGATGCCGGCGCGTTCCATTCTCGTCCACAGTGACACGCCCGGCGCGCTGGAGCTTGCCCGCATCGTGCGCGGCGAGATCGAAGCCACGGGTGCGGCGCTCGCGCCTGCCGCCGAACTCGCCGACTGACATAACCCGATCGCCTGCGGCGGTCTTCCCACTTCAATCTCTCATCGAAGGACCATGTCGATGTCCGTCATCGCAGACCGCCTGAAAAACGTCTCCATATCCGCATCCGCCGCCATGACCCAGCGCGCCCGGGAACTGGCCGCCAAAGGCATCAAGGTCGTCAGCCTTTCGTCCGGCGAGCCGGATTTCCCCACCCCGGCACACGCGATCGAGGCCGCCCATGCGGCGGCACTTGCTGGCGATACGAAATATCCGCCGATGGACGGGACACCGGCGCTCAAAGCCGCGATCATCCGGAAGTTCAAGCGGGACAACAATCTCGACTACGATGCCAGCCAGATCGTTGTGTCGGGCGGCGGCAAGCAGGTGATCTTCAATGCGATGCTGGCAACCTGCAATCCGGGTGACGAGGTCGTCATTCCCACGCCCTCCTGGGTCAGCTATGCCGACATCGTCAAATTCGCCGGCGGCATCCCGGTCGCCGTTCCCTGCCACGAGCAGGCCGGCTTCAAGCTGCGTCCGGAGGATCTGGAGGCGGCGATCACGCCGCGCACCAAATGGCTCTTCCTGAATTTTCCGAACAATCCGACCGGGGCAGCCTGCTCCCGGTCGGAGATGGCCGCCATCGCCGAGGTCATGCTGCGTCATCCCAATGTCTGGATCATGACCGACGACATCTACGAACACCTGGTCTATGACGACTTCCAGTTCTGCACCATCGCTGAAGTCGAACCCAGGCTCTATGAGCGCGTCCTGACGATGAACGGCGTCTCCAAGGCCTACGCGATGACCGGCTGGCGGCTCGGTTTTTGCGCGGGGCCGAAAGATCTGATCTCGGCCGTCAGCAACGTCAACGGCCAGAATGGCGGCGGCATCGCCACACTCACCCAGGCGGCCGCAACCGCGGCCCTCGACGGGCCTCAGGATCTCTTGAAGGAGCGTGCCGCGATCTACAGGGAAAGACGCGATTTCGTCCTCGACAAATTGTCTGAGGTGGAAGGGTTGCGCTGCCATAAGCCCGAAGGCGCCTTCTATATCTATCCCAACATATCGGGGCTGATCGGCAAGACCAGCAAGGGCGGGCGCAAGATCGAGACCGATGTCGATTTCGTTATGGCGCTCGTCGACGAGCATCATGTCGCGACCGTGCAAGGCGCGGCTTACGGAATGAGCCCCTTCTTCCGTATTTCGTACGCGACAAGCATGGAAAAACTTGGCGAGGGCTGCGCCCGTATCGCTGACTTCTGTAAAGATATGCGCTGAAGGGGCGGCGCCTCAGTCCTTCAGCCGCGCCGTCAGCTCGACAAGGATGTCGCGGACGGCAAGGGCCGGTTCCGACAGGGGGTTCTGGTCGGAAACGCAAAGCGACAGGGTTTCCTCGATGCGAGGCGAGACGAGCCGGCAGATCAGCGGCTCGCTCGATTCCGAGACGATGCGATCGGCGATGGCTTTCGGCATGATGGTCGCGCCGAGACCGCTGCCGACCGCGCGGGCCAGCGTCCGGACGATTTCGACTTCCGCCACGACCTTCAAATTAGTGCGGGTGCGGGTGAAGGCGGTATCGACCGCGCGGCGGACGAAATTATAGGCCGGCGGCAACAGCAGCGGTATTCCGTCAAGCGCGTTGACCGGAACGGGTTTCGCATCCGCTTCGATGGAAAAATCCCGGTGGGCGACCAGGAAAAACTCTTCGCTGAGGATCGGTTCGAACCGTACGCCCTTGATCGGCCCAGTGCCATGCAGAAGCGCCATCTCCAGCCGGCCGTTCATGATCATCTGGCTATAGGTCTGTCCGACGCTTTCGGTCAGATGCAGCAGGATGCCGGGATGCCGTTTGCGGGTTTCCGCCAGCAGGTCGACCGAGAGGGTCGCCGCGCTGCTGAACGGCACGAGGCCGACGGACACGCGCCCGGCCAGCGAATTGCCGGCGGCCGATGCATCGGCTTGCGCCTGCTCCATCTGCCGGAGGATAATCTGCGCATGGCGATATACCGCGTGTCCGGCATCCGTCATGCTGACGCCCTGCTGGCTGCGGATCAGCAGCTTGTGGCCGAAATGCTCTTCCAGCGCCGCAAGCTGCTGGCTCAGAGCCGGCTGGGCGATATGCAAAAGATCCGCCGCTCGCGTGATGCTGCCGCTGTCGACGATCACGATGAAAGATTTGAGGCGTCTGATGTCCATGGGGATCGGGGTACCATTCTGATCTGCGAGTTGCATGTTTGCAGACGCGCATTGCTTTTGCAACGCGAGGCCGTCTGAGACGAGGCTGCGAGAGAATGCCGGCGTCGCCGCTTTCTCTTCTTCAGCAGGGGGCACCCGCTCCATAACCGTTGCTTATTGCTCCAGAGATAATCGGTCTTAGGCAAGGGGTTAAAGCTTCGCTACTGTCTCTAACAACAACAAGGGAACGACAATGCCATTCTCCGACTACAAGACCGCACTGGTGACTGGCGCATCCTCCGGGATCGGCGCAGCCGTGGTTGAGCGGCTTCGTCGGGAGAACATCGAAGTCCATGCCGTTGCCCGCAGCGCCGAAGCGCTGCAGCGGCTGGCCGAGCGCACGGGCTGCATCGCCCACGCTATCGATGTGACCGATCGGCCGGCCATGGCCGCGCTCGCGCGTCGGGTGGAATTCGACATTCTCGTCAACAATGCCGGCGTCGACCGGCCGAAAAAGTTCCTGGAAGCCGACGAGGGCGATATCGATCTCATCGTCGACGTCAATCTCCGGGCGGTTCTGCATCTCTGCCGCCTGGTCGTGCCGGGCATGGTGGCGCGAGACCGCGGCCACGTCATCAACATCTCGTCGATCGCCGGCGCCTATAATTTCGGCGGCAACTCATCCTATCACGCCACCAAAGCAGGCGTGAGCATGCTGTCCAACCAGCTGCGCATCGACGCTTTCGGCAAGCGGGTGCGGGTCACGGAAATCTGCCCCGGCCGGGTCGCCACGGACATTTTCAATCACGTCCACGGCAATGATCCCAGCATTCGGGAACGGTTCATCGACGGTTTCGAACTGCCGCAGGCCGCCGATATCGCCGACGCGATCGCCTTCGCCATATCGGCTCCGGTCGCCGTCAACATCGGACATATGGAGATCACGCCGACACTGCAGGTCATGGGTGGCCTGCAGACCGCAAGACCGCAGCCGAAGACAGATCCATCCGGGGAGCCAACTCCGTGAGCGGTTTCGACCTTTCGGCAATCCTGGGAAATCCGGAATATGCCGCCATGCTGCTGCATGGCATCGAAATGACCTTCATCATCTATGCCGGGTCCTGGTCGCTGGCAATGGCGCTCGCACTTCTGCTGCTGTGCGTACGCCTGTCGCCCTTTCGCTTCGGCGATCCGTTGGTCGCCGCTTACGTATCCTACCACCGCAACGTCCCGACGCTGGTTCAGCTCATGCTGTGGTATTTCGGGATTTTCACCCTGATGCCGAACGGGGTCGCGACATGGCTGGCGAGCCACAATGCCGAGGCGATCTTTGCGGTGATCGGGCTCGGGCTCTGCCAGGCAGCCTATTTCAGCGAGGATCTTCGTTCGGGCGTGCGCTCGGTCGGTCCCGGCCAGATGCAGGCGGCCCGTGCGCTGGGCCATGGCTACGTCTCGGCGATGCGTTTCGTCATCATGCCGCAGGGCGTGCGCAACGCGCTGCCGCCGCTCATCAATCACAGCGTCTCCCTGTTCAAGAACAGCAGTCTCGCCGTCGTCATCGGCGCGTCGGAACTGACGCATGCCGTCAAGGAAATCGAAAACCTCAGCTTCCGCACCTTCGAGATCTATCTGATCGGCACGGTTCTCTACCTCTTCTTCTCGCTCGTGATCATGAGCATCGGCGCCTATCTATCGATGCGCGCAGATCCCGCCAGGAGTGCGCGCGCATGATCCAGGACATGATCGCCATCGTCCGCGACTACTGGCTGCTGCTCTTGATCGGCCAATATCCGAACGGACCGCTCGGCGGGCTCGCCAATACGCTGATCCTTTCGGCGCTCAGCATCACTCTGGCTTTTCCGGCCAGCATCCTCTTCGCGCTGGCGCGGCTCTCCAAGTCGCCGCTGCTGCGCTGGCCTGTCACCGCGCTTGTCTATTTCACCAGGGGCGTGCCGCTCTTGATGCTCATCCTGTGGAGCTATTTCCTGGTTCCGCTCTTGACCGGTGCCGACGTGCCGAGCTTCGTCACCATGCTGACGACGCTCGTGGTTTATCAGAGCGCGTTTCTCAGCGAAGTCGTCCGTGCGGGCATCGTGGCACTCGGACCGGGCCAGATGGATGCGGCGCGTGCGCTCGGCCACGGCTATATGGGCGCAATGCGCTTCATCATCCTGCCGCAGGCGCTCTACAACATGATCCCGAGCATTCTCTCCACCTTCGTCTCGACGATCAAGGACACGACGCTCGGCTATGTGATCAACGTGCCGGACCTGACCTTTGCGGCAAGCCAGGTCAACAACCAGCTCCTGACGCAACCCTTCCAGGTCTTCCTCATCCTGGCGATCGTCTACTTCGCCATCTGCTGGACGCTCACCTACTTCGCAAATCGCCTCGAGCGCAGCATCACGCGGCGGCGCGCAGGACTTTCCGGCCTTCCTGCCGCCTCCGTGGTCACGCCGTCGAAAATCGTATCGGAGCAGCTATGACAATGTCGGTTTCAGCACGGGAAACACAGACGATCCGGCTTTCGCAGGTCTGCAAGAGCTATGGCGACTATCCGGTCCTGAAGGACATCGATGCGCAGGTGGCGCGCGGCGAGGTCGTGGTCATTTGCGGCCCGTCCGGCTCGGGAAAGTCGACGCTGATCCGCACGATCAATCGCCTCGAGGAGATCAACAGCGGGTCGATCACGCTCGACGGGCAAAACATTCATGCCGCCATGCGGGCTGGCGAACTTAACGCGATGCGCAGCCGGATCGGCTTCGTCTTCCAGAACTTCAACCTGTTTCCGCATCTTTCGGTCGCCGAAAACGTATCGATGTCGCCGATCCGGGTGAAGGGCGTGGCGCCCGATGTCGCGCATGAAAAGGCCCTCAAGCTCCTCGATCGTGTCGGCCTCGCCGACAAGGCCCGAGCCTATCCCGGTCAGCTGTCGGGCGGCCAGCAGCAGCGGGTGGCAATCGCCCGTGCCCTTGCCATGGAACCGCCGGTGATGCTCTTCGACGAACCGACGAGCGCGCTCGATCCCGAGATGGTCGGCGAAGTGCTGGCCGTCATGAAGAGCCTGGCATCCGAAGGCATGACTATGCTCTGCGTCACCCACGAAATGGGTTTTGCCCGCGACGTCGCGGATCGGATCTGGTTCATCGATGCGGGCCAGATCATCGAAATGGCGACCCCCGAGGAATTCTTCAGCAATCCGCGCCATCCCCGGGCTCAGCGTTTCCTCGCTGATCTCCGGCACTGATACCAACCACCAAAAACAAAGGAGAACAGCAATGAACTGGAAATACCTGACCCTCACCGCCGCATTTGCCGGCCTGGCGGCCGCCGTGCCCGCAAAAGCCGATCAGCTCGACACCATCCTGTCGGCGAAAACCCTGCGCTGCGCGACGTTTGCCGACGTTCCGCCTTTCGCTTCTCCTGATCCGAAGACCCGCGAAATGGCCGGCTTCGACGTCGATCTGTGCGGCGCCATCGCCAAGGAATTGGGCGTCAAGGCCGAGATCAAGCCGGTTTCGGTCGAGGCCCGCGTGCCTGAGGTCAAGCTCGGCCGCGTCGACATCACCGTTGCCAACCTTGCCTATACGCTCAGCCGCGCCGAACAGATCCAGTTCAGCGATCCCTATTATCTCGCCAAGGAAATGCTGATCGTGCCGGCGGACGATGCCGGCAAGACGAAGGCCGATTTTGCCGGCCAGCGCATCGCCTCGACCAAGGGCTCGACCTCGGAAATGTCGATCAAGCTCAACAAATCCGACCCGCTGACCTTCCAGGATACCGCCTCTGCCTATCTCGCCGTCCAGCAGGGCAAGGCGCGCGGCATGGTCGCCAACACGATGACGACGACCAAGTTCGTCAATGAATCGAAGAGCAAGGGCAAGCCAATGCGGATGATCGAGGAGCCGATGCTCTATCAGCCGATCGGCATCGGCATGGCCAAGGACCAGCCGGCGCTGACCGCCAAGATCAACGAGATCCTCCACAAGCTCGACGAGTCTGGTGAGATCAACAAGATCTGGGACAAGTGGCTCGGCCCCAGCACCGAATACAAGATGACCCGCACCGACAAGGTCGTACCGCTCGCGCAGCTGAAGTTCGACCCGATCCCCTAGAGCATGATGCCGAAAAATGTGAGCGGTTTTCGGACGACATCATGCTCTAATTCTTTGATCTAGATACGGATTCAGATTTTAGGCCGACCGGCCTAAAATCATCCGGATCTAGGACCTCGGCGTTCTCCGATAACAATGTCCAAATGAAATCAGACGGCGGGACATGCCCGCCGTCGGCCAACGAAGGGAGGCATCCATGATCCATATTAAAGATATTGCCGAACGGCCAAGCAAAGCCGATATCGACGCCGTTTCGAGATTTTCGCCCGCGACGATCCACGAAGCCCAGGGGCGCCGCGGAGCCCTTTCCTCCCGTCTGAAGCCTGTCGACTACCGGATGAAACTCTGCGGTCCGGCCTTTACGGTGAAATGCGCGCCGCGTGACAACATCATGCTGCAGCTTGCGATCAACTACGCAAAGCCGGGCGATATCATCGTCGTATCGGCCGGCGAATATGAAGAGGCCGGATCCTTCGGCGATGTCCTCGCCAATGCCTGCCTGGCAAAGGGCATCGGCGGTCTGGTGACCGACACCGGCGTCCGCGACACGCTTCAACTGAGGGAGCTTGGCTTCCCGGTCTTCTCGCTCAGCGTCTGCATCAAGGGCACGGTGAAGGAAACCATTGCGGCGGTGAACGACACGATCATCGTCGGTGGTGAAATCATCCATCCCGGCGACATCATCGCCGGCGATGCCGACGGCCTGGTGGTCGTGCGTCGCCAGGAAGCGCAGGAAGTCGCCAGGCTGTCACAGGCCCGCGAAGATGCCGAAGCCGGCTATATCGCCGCCTACAAGGCAGGGAAATCGGTCATCGAGGTCAGCAATCTCGAACCGGTGCTGAAAGCCAAGAGTCTCGTCGTCGACATCTGACGCGACACCGCAATAGCGATCAGCCCTGCCGCATTATAGGGCGGCTGGCCTTTTCGGCCTGCCGCCCTATGCAAACCGGGCGGTTCAAACGCTTTCGGGCGTAATCGTTTCGAAGGGAACCACGCGCTGAAGGATGGTTGTGCTGTCGCGGTGTTCCAGCGCTGCGATCATCGTGGCGATCAATTCGTCCGATATCTGATCCAGTGGATGGCACAATGCCGCCATGATCAGGCCTTCCGTCAAGCCCTTTCGCGTTTCCGGGCCGATGTCGCGGCAGACGACCCTGACCTTATCTCGCTTTTCGACCGGCGCTTCGCGAAGCGCGCGCAGCACGCCGGAGATCCCCCCTCCGACAATGAAAATGCCTCTGAGGTCATCGAGTTCGGAAAGCAGCTGGCTGACGATCCGGTAGGCTTCTTGCGGCTCCTCATGTGTCGGTCTGCTGTCATCCACCTGAAGATGGCGCGCGTGCTCGCGCATATAGGATCGAAAGCTCGCATCGGAGACATCCTGGCACTGATAGCGATGATTGCCGATGAAGACGGCGATCCGGCCGGGCATCGGCGTGGTCTGAGCCAGAAACCATGCGGCGGTCCGCCCGAGTTTCCAATTGTCGGTGCCGACGAAGCCGGCGCGATCCCGGGCGGACTGATCGGTTATATAGGCAACAACCGGCTTTCCCCTCTCCTTGAGGGATTGGATGGTCTGCCCGATTAAAGGGTGGTCACCCGCAATGACAGCAACGGCATCACAGCGTTTGCCAAGCGCTTCGAGACGATCTGCAATATTTTGTGGCTCGAGGACATCGACGAAATCGACCACAGCCACGACTTTCTCGTGCTGGCGTCTCGCGGCCGCCTCCGTGATCTTGGAGCCGAACAGCCGGTAGAGCTCACGGCTCGACTGCTGGAGAAGAAAGCCGAAACGATAATTCGGCAGGAGCCGCTGCCTGCGGTCCTCGATCACGCCGCGGCCATAAAATCCAATCTCTTCCGCGGCATTTTGCACCCTCTCGATCGTTTCCGCACGCACTGCGCCGGTACCTCCGAGGATGCGGTTGACCGTGGCGATGCTGACGCCGGAGGCCTGGGCAAGATCGGCAATGGTCGGTCTCTTCATGATATATTTCATTCCATTTTCGGATGAAATGAAATGATACATTAATTTCATCTAAACGCAATAAACATTCCATTTTCAGCGGTCGGTTGATACAAATATTCCAGCGAGTTGGGAGCCTTGCTTTGAGGAATTGTTACTCTCGACCGCCTTTTTGGGAGGAAATCATATGAGTTTTTCAATGCGCGCCGTACGCGGGCTGCTGGCTGGCGCTGTTGTCGTTCTTGGCGCTTCTTCTGTCATGGCCGCGAATATTGCTGTCGTCGGCGGCAAGACCGATGACGAATTCTGGAGCCGCATCAAGAAGGGCGTCGATGACGCCCGGCTCGTCGTCGAGAAGAACGGCGGCTCCGTCAGCTATCTGCAGCTGCAGACCTACGACAATCTCGGGCCTGACGCCGCCCAGCTCGTCCGCACGGCCATCAGCCAGGGCGTGACCGGCATCGTGGTGCCCGACTGGGTGCCCGAGGCGGAAGACGAGGCCATCAAGGCTGCCGTCGCTGCGGGCATCAAAGTCATCCTCATGAATGCCGGCAACATCGACAAAGCTCGCGAGCTTGGCGCGATCAACTATGTCGGCTCGGATGAATACACGGCCGGCAAGGCAGGCGGCGAATATTTCGCGTCCAAGGGTGCGAAAAATGTCATTTGCGTCAATACGCTCCCGGGTGCGGCAAACCAGGAGGCGCGTTGCAAGGGTGTCATCGACGGCATCACCGGAAAGGGCGGCGCTGGCAAGCAGCTGCCGTTGCCGGCGACCAGCTTCGGCGATCAGACGGCAATCGCCGAGGCCGTCAAGGCGACACTGCTCCAGGACGACACCATTGACGGCGTCCTCAATGTTGGGGCTTCTGACGCTGATGCAGCTGCAAGCGGGATCGCTCAGGCGAATAAAGTCGGCAAGGTCGCGCATGGCACCTTCGACCTGAATGCCTCGGGGCTTGCCCGCATCAAGGACGGTTCGCAGACCTTTGCGATCGACCAGCAGCCTTACCTGCAGTCGCTGCTGGGGGTTTCGCTTCTCGCCTCGCATATCGACTACGGCACCAACCTGCCGACCGCACCGGTGCTGACCGGCCCGGGCATCGTCGATGCGGCGAACATCGACGCCACCCTGGCCGGCGTCAAGGAAGGCGCTCGCTAATCGTTCGAAACGGGCTCCGGCCCGCGGGATATCCGCGGGTCGAAGTTTATCGAGCGTGCGGACCACCGCGTCCGCACGCCTGGAGATTCACGCCCAGACTGGGATAGGCATATGAACAATCTTTCATTCGGCAACCTATTGCGCCGTCCCGAGGCGGGCGCATTCCTCGGACTTGTCGGCGTCCTCGTGTTCTTCGTCGTGTTCGGCAGCACCAAATTCCTGGAGCCCGCCGGCGCCGCAAGCTGGCTCAACGTCGCCGCCAATCTCGGCATTATCGCTCTTCCCATCGGACTTTTGATGATCGCAGGCGATCTCGACATTTCGATTGGCGCGATGATCCCCGCCGGCTCCATGACTGTCGCGGTCCTCTCGGGCTACTACGATCTTCCCATATGGGTCGGAATGCTCGGTGCGCTTGCCTTCGGCCTCATCGTCGGGCTGGTCAACGGCTACCTCGTCGTGCACACGGCCGTACCTTCGCTGATCGTAACGCTCGGCACCCTCTTTGCTGTACAGGGCCTGATGCTTGGCACCTCGGTTCTCGTAACCGGCACGACGAGTGTGGCGCTGACTGCCGACCCCTGGGCAAAGTTCCTTTTCGGGCAGTTCCTGGCCGGGTCGTTTCAGGTGATCATTTTGTGGTGGGTGGCCATCACCGCAATCTTCATCTTCTTCATTCACTTCTCGCCTTACGGGAACTGGATTTTCGCGATGGGTGGAGACAAGGTCAGTGCCCGCAACGCCGGCATTCCGACGACCCGTCTGACGATGGTCCTCTTCGTCCTCTCGGCGATGAGCGCCTCCTTCGTCGGCATGTGTCAGGCCATCCTGTTCAATTCCGCGCAGGTTTCGGGCGGAATGACATTCATCTTCAACTCGATCATCTCGGTCGTCGTCGGAGGTGTGCTGCTGACCGGAGGGTTCGGGTCGGTGATCGGGATCTTCTTCGGCACGATCACCTTCGCCGTCGTCAACCAAGGTATCTATTTCACGACCTTCGACCGCAATTGGTCGAGCCTGATCATCGGCGTGATGCTGCTCGTGGCCGTCCTCATGAACAATACGTTCCGCCAGATGGCGCTGACCTATTCACCCAAGAAGAAGAAGTGAGAGCTGAGACATGGCTGGCCCAATTCTTGAACTTGAAAACGTCAACAAGTCCTTCGGCCCGATCGATGTGCTCTACGACATCACGTTGAGCGTCCATCCCGGTGAAGTGCTTTGCCTGCTGGGTGACAACGGTGCAGGAAAGTCCACCCTGATCAAGACCTTTGCCGGTGTCTACAAGCCGACGAGCGGCGCGGTGAAGTTCGAAGGTCAACCCATCGTCTTCCAGAATCCGCGCGAAGCCGCAGACCTCGGCATCGCGACGGTCCATCAGTTCGGCGGCACCTTTCCGCTGATGAGCATCGGCCGTTCGTTCTTCGTCGGGCGGGAGCTGACCAAGGGCTTCGGCCCGTTCAAAATCTACGACCGCAAAGCCGCAAATGAAATCGCGGTCAAGGCCGTGCGCGAGTTCGGCATCACCCGCATCGACGATGGCGATCGTCTAATCGGCGGTCTGTCGGGCGGGGAGCGGCAATCCCTGGCAATCGCCCGAGCCGTCCACTTCGGCGCCCGGGTGCTGATCCTCGACGAGCCGACCGCCGCTCTCGGCGTCAAGGAGGCGGCGCACGTGCTGCGTATCGTCCTGGAAGCGCGCCGTCGCGGCCTCGCCGTCATTTTCATCACTCACAACGTCATTCACGCCATGACTGTGGGAGACCATTTCGCGGTGCTCATCAAGGGTGCGAAGGCGGCCGATTTCCGCAAGGGCGAAAAGACGCGCGAAGAGATTACCGACCTGATGGCAGGAGGCGAGGCCATGGCCGAACTCGAAGCCGAGATCGAGGCGTACTCGACGGCGCACAGCGGACACCCCCCGCCGGTCTGACCGACCGCCGCCGCAGATGAACTCCAGAAACTCTAAAGAGCTCGCCTACCCCGGCGGGATGGCCCAGCACAATCATCGGACGGGTAACAGCCATGAAGATTGCAATCGATCCCTATATGCATCGCCACCTCTCACTCGAAGAATTGCCCTCGAAAGTGGCTGAACTCGGATACGAGTGGATAGAGCTCAGCCCGCGGGCCGATTTTCTCGAGTGGTTCAAGGCGCCGCGCGTGTTTCCGGCCCGCGCCAAGGCATTCAAGAAAGCGCTTTCCGATGCCAATGTCGGCATTGCCTCGATCCTGCCGATGTACCGGTGGGCCTCGAACGATGAAAATGAGCGGCAAGCTGCCGTCAAGCACTGGAAGCGCGCCATCGAGATCAGCGTCGAGCTCGGCGTCGACACGATGAACTCGGAATTCGGCCGCGGCCCCCACCCGGACAAGGGTTCGTGCTACTGCTGCCATACCGGTTCCATGATCGAGGCCTGCGAAGACGCCTGGTGGCGCTCGATGGAAGAGTTGGTGCCGATCTTTGAAAAGGAAGGCATAAATCTGCACGTCGAACCGCATCCCGAGGATTGGTGCGAAACCCTGCAGCCGGCGCTCGATATCATCAGGACGGTCAACTCGAAGAACGTCAAGTTCCTCTATTGCGCGCCGCATACCTTCTATTTTGGCGATGATACCAAGGCGATGCTCCGGGAAGCAATGGACGTGCTCGCCCATGTCCATGTCGGCGACACTTTCAATCACAAGGCCTCTTCGGGGCTTCGCTACATTCTCAACCCTCCGGGCACGCAGGCCAGGGTGCATCAGCACCTGAACATCGGCCAGGGCGAGGTTCCCTGGGAAGATTTCTTCAGCACGCTGGCGGAGATCGGGTTCGACGGCATCATGACCGCATGCGTTTTCGCCTGGGAGGACAAGGCCGACCACTCCGGCAAGTTCATGCGCGCCGAAATGCAGCGCTTCGTCGACAAGTACTGGACCGCGAAATAACGCGCGATGCAGCCAGGCGATTGGCGCGAGCGACCGCGACCGGGACTCTGCCCAGAACGCTTAAACATCACAGACATCATTCCTGGAAGGACAGAAGATGATCAACGGAGAAAGATCCATCGAGCACCCCCTGCGCTGGGGCATGGTCGGCGGGGGCCGCACCGGGCAGGTGGGCTACAAGCATAGAACCGGCGCCCAGCGGGACGGCACCTACCGGCTCATCTGCGGAGCCTTCGATCTCGACGCCGAGCGCGGACGCGACTTCGGCACGAAGATCGGCGTCGCTGCGGACAGATGCTATGGCGACTATAAGGAGCTGATCGCCAAAGAGGCCGGGCGTGAGGACGGAGTCGAAGTCGTCTCGATCGCCACGCCGAACTTCACCCACTACGAGATCACCAAGGCGTGCCTGGAAGCCGGCCTTCACGTGATCTGCGAAAAGCCGCTGTTTTTCACCGTCGCCGAATGCGACGAGGTCGCCCGGCTGGCGGAAGAGAAAGGCCTGATCGTCGGCGTCACCTACGGTTTCACCGGCCATCCGCTGGTTCATCAGATGGCGGCCATGGTCAAGAAGGGCATGCTCGGCGATATAAGAATCGTCGACATGCAATATTCCCACGGCTTCAACGCGGGCGACGATGTCGGCGCCGGCGAAGCCGTGAAATGGCGCACCAATCCCAAGACGGCTGGCCCGACCTTCGTTCTGGGCGATATCGGCACACACCTCTACTATCTCTCCGAAGTGGTGCTGCCGCATATGAAGATCGAAAAGCTGCTCTGCGACCGCAAGGCCTTCATTCCGACCCGTGCGCCGCTCGAAGACCATGCGACCGTTCTCATACATTACGACAACGGCGCCCGCGGCCGTCTTTGGGTGTCCTCGGTGAATGCCGGGAATATGGGTTCGCAGCGCTACCGTTTCGTCGGTTCCAAGGCCTCCGTCGAATGGTCCGATTCCCACCCCGACCAGCTGATTTACGAAGTACAGGGTGAACCGAACCGCACCTTGCATCACGGCATGCCCTACCTCGAAGAGGAAAGCCTCGCCTACGATCGCATGGGCGCGCTGCACACCGAAGGCCTGGGCGACAGCTGGGCGAACATCTACCTCTGGATCGCCCAGGCGATCGACGCAAAACGCCGCGGCGACGACGCCTTCCTCAAAGGCCATCATTATCCCGGCATCGAAGCCGGCACCGAAGGTGTGCGCTGGCTGGAAAACTGCGTTCGCTCGGCAGACGCAGGTTCGGCCTGGGTCGAGTTCAAGTGATCGATCAGGGGGCGCGTCGGATCTCCTCCATCCTCCTCCCAGGTGCGTCCCCAACCTCTCTTTTGGAAAGACAATGATATGAAACTATCGATCTGCACGGACGTGATGGGCGACCTTTCCTTTACTGACATGCTCGACAAATGCGTCAAACTTGGTGTCGAAGGTATCGAGATGACCGGCGGCGGCTGGTCGCGCGGGCCGCACTTCCGTGCGGACGAGCTGCTGGCCGACAGGGGCCTGCTCAAGACCAAGCTGAGGGAAATCGAAGCCCGCGGTCTGGAAATCGCCGCGCTGAATTGCTCGGCAAACCCGCTCGATCCGGGTGACATGGGCAAGCGCCACGGCAAGGAAATGGAAGACACCATCCGGCTCGCCGGCGAAATCGGCGTGAAGAAGATCGTCACCATGTCCGGACTGCCGGAAGCAGCACCCGGCGACATGGTTCCGAATTGGCTGGTCTACACGAAAAGCTGGCCGGAGGAGATGCCCGAGCGCGATCGCTACCAGTGGGAGGACCGCGCATTCCCACTCTGGCATGATCTCGTGAAGCTTGCCAAGGAAGTGGGCGTCGAGAAATATGCACTGGAAAACTTCTCGGCCATGCTCGTCTGGAACCCCGAGACTCTGTTCCGTCTGCGCAACGAAGTCGGCCCGACCGTCGGCATGAACCTCGACCCCAGTCACCTGTTCTGGAAAGGTGCCGACCCGATCGCCTCCGCCCGGGCGCTTGGAAACGCAATCCACCATTGCCATGGCAAGGACACGCGCATCGAACGCGGGCTTGCCGATGTCAACGGTCTCCTTGAACTCAAGGACGTCACGGACGTGGCCAACCGCACCTGGAACTACGTTGCCGTCGGTGCCGGACATGATCTGCAGTGGTGGAAGGAATTCTTCTCCGTCGTCCGCATGGTCGGCTACAATGATTGGATCAGCCTCGAGATGGAAGACTTCACCATGTCGACCGAGGCGGGCATCCAATCCTCCATCGATGCGCTGCAGGCAACAATCAGCCGCTGATGGCCAGGCGCGGGCGGTCGTTCGCCCGCGCTCCCTTGCATTGGTCGGTTCTTGTGAAGAGGCCGACGATGCCCAACCCGATCAGCATGACCGAATTCAATAATATTGCGAGGAAACCGACATGACCAAGACATTGGACGTGATCACGATCGGGCGAGCCGGCGTCGACCTCTATGGGGCACAGGTCGGAGGACGGCTGGAGGATATGGGATCCTTCGAAAAATATATTGGCGGCAGTCCGACCAACATTGCCTGCGGCACGGCGCGACTGGGCCTCAAGTCGGCACTGATCTCCCGGGTGGGCGATGAGCATATGGGCAGGTTCATCCGCGAGGAGCTTGCCCGGCATGGCGTCGATGGCAGGGGTGTCGTGACGGACCCCGAGCGGCTGACGGCACTCGTCATTCTCGGGATCCGGGACGAGGAACGTTTCCCGTTGATATTCTACCGGGAAAATTGCGCCGACATGGCGCTTTGCGAGAAGGATATAGACGAGGCTTTCGTTTCCAGCGCCCGTTCGGTGCTGGTGACCGGAACACACCTCTCCCATCCGCGCACGGAAGCGGCCGTGCTCAAGGCGCTCGGCTTTGCGCGCAAGCATGGCGCCAAGACGGCTCTCGACATCGACTATCGTCCAAACCTTTGGGGGGTGGCCGGCCATGGCGAGGGGGAAAGCCGCTATGTGGCAAGCGGGCAGGTGACCGAAAAGCTCCAGACGACGCTTCATCTGTTCGATCTGATCGTCGGGACCGAGGAAGAATTCCACATCGCCGGCGGGACGATCGATACCGTGGCGGCACTACGGGCCGTGCGCGCCGTGACTTCGGCAACGCTCGTCTGCAAACGCGGCGCCAAGGGAGCGGTCGCATTCGAAGATGCGATACCGGACAATCTGAACGAGGGCATTTCGGGCGAAGGTTTCCCGGTCGAAGTCTTCAACGTTCTCGGCGCTGGAGACGGCTTTTTCGCCGGGCTGCTGAAGGGCTGGCTTGACGGCGAGGATTGGCCGACCGCACTCAGATATGCCAATGCCTGTGGCGCTTTTGCAGTCTCCCGTCACGGCTGCACGCCGGCATATCCGTCACTTCAGGAGTTGAATTTCTTCCTCGAGCGCGGCATGACGCGTCCCGACCTGCGCAATGATCCCGAACTGGAGCAGATACATTGGTCGACCAACCGGCATGGCGACTGGTCCGAGATGCGAGTCTTCGCCTTCGATCACCGGATGCAGCTCGAAAGCATGGCGGGCTACACGCCGTCGAAGGGCGGCGCCTTCAAGGAGCTTTGCCTTGAAGCGGCACTCAAGGTGCAGAGCGGGCGTTCCGGCTACGGAATCCTCTGCGACGACCGGATCGGCCGACGCGCACTCCACGCCGCCTCCGGGACCGGCCTTTGGATCGGCAGACCCTGCGAGTGGCCGGGGTCTCGGCCGCTTAGCCTGGAGCCGTCGCTTGGTCCCGATTGCGGGGGGCTTTCGGAATGGGCGCGCGAGAACGTCGTCAAGGTGCTCTGCTTCTGCCACCCCGATGACGACGATGCGACCTGGGGCCGGCAGCTGGCGGAAGTGCGGCGACTTTACGTCGCGTCGCGCCGCAACAGGCTGGAATTCCTGCTCGAGGTCATCCCCTCCAAGGTCGCAAGCATCACCACGGACACAACCGCGACACTGATCCGCCGCTTCTATGCCGAAGGCATTTATCCCGACTGGTGGAAGCTGGAACCGATGGATGAGCCCGAAGCTTGGGCGCAGGTCTGTGCCGCCATCGAGGAAAACGATCGTCATACAAGAGGGATCGTGGTCCTCGGCCTGGATGCGCCGGAGGAGGTGTTAAAGGCGAGCTTCGAAGTTGCCGCGAGCTTCCCGCTCGTCAAGGGATTTGCCGTCGGCCGGACAATCTTCGGCTCCGTCGCCCGCGGCTGGTTCGAGGGCTCGATCAGGGATGAAGAGGCCGTCGAAGAGATGGCGAAACGATATTCCCGGCTTTGCACGGTCTGGGACGGCGCGCGGGCGCGCGTGCAGGAGGCAGCAGAATGATAACTATACGACTGACCGCCGCGCAGGCCATGATGAAATGGCTCTCGGTCCAGATGACCGAGGATGGCGAACGCTTCATCGAAGGCGTCTGGGCGATCTTCGGTCACGGCAACGTCGCCGGCGTCGGAGAGGCGCTGCATGGGATTGGCGATGCCCTTCCCACATGGCGCGGCCAGAATGAACAGACCATGGCGCATGCGGCGATCGCCTATGCGAAGACGCTGAAGCGTAGGCGCGCCCAGGCCGTGACATCCTCGATCGGCCCGGGCGCCACCAACATGGTCACGGCTTGCGCGCTTGCCCATGTCAACAGATTGCCTGTGCTGTTCATACCCGGCGATGTGTTCGCCAATCGCCGCCCCGAGCCGGTGTTGCAGCAGATCGAGGATATGAACGACGGAACCGTCAGCGCCAATGACTGCTTCCGGCCGGTCTCGGCTTATTTCGACCGGATCGCCCGCCCCGAGCATCTCCTGACCTGCCTGCCGCGAGCCTTGGCCGTCATGACCGATCCCGGCAGTTGCGGCCCGGTCACGCTGGCGTTCTGCCAGGATGTGCAGGCAGAACTCTACGACTACCCGGAAGCCTTTTTCGAACCGAAGGTGTGGCGCATCCGTCGTCTCGAACCGGATCCGCGGGAGGTCGAGGATCTCGCCGAGGCCATCCGGGCTGCGCGCAGGCCGGTCATCATATCAGGCGGCGGCGTCATCTATTCTGAGGCCGAGGCCGAGCTCGCCGCATTCGCGGAGAAGCACCATATCCCATTTGTCGAAACACAAGCCGGGAAGGGCGCCAACAGCTGGGAGCACCCGCTGAATTTCGGATCACCTGGTGTGACCGGATCGGCGTCAGCCAATGCGCTTTGCGCCGACGCGGACCTCGTGATCGGCATCGGCACGCGCTTCCAGGATTTCACGACAGGGAGTTGGGCGCTTTTCCGTAATCCCTCGCGCCGGCTCGCTTCGATCAACCTTGCCGGATATGACGCGACCAAGCATTCGGCACTGCCGTGCGTCGGCGATGCCAGGGTCACGCTGGCGCGTCTGTCCGCCGCGCTCGAGGCGTATCGCGGGCCTGGCGTCGATGCCGGGAGCAGGACCGATTGGCACCAAGCGGTCGAGCGCGTGACGGCGGCGCCGGAAGTGGACGGGCCTGGAAACGTGCCCACCGATGCGCAAGTCATCGGCGCCGTGCAGCGGGTGGCGACGGAAAACTCCGTGGTTATGTGCGCGGCCGGCACCATGCCGGGCGCACTGCAGGTGCTGTGGCACTCTGCCAAGGGCGGATACCACATGGAATATGGTTTCTCCTGCATGGGTTACGAAGTGGCGGGCGCCATGGGCATCAAGCTCGCACGCCCCGACAAGGAGGTCATCTGCTTCGTCGGCGACGGCTCCTACATGATGGCCAATTCGGAACTCGCTACCGCCGTCATGCGGCGGGTGCCGTTCACCATCGTTTTGACTGACAATCGCGGTTACGGCTGCATCAACCGTCTTCAGATCGAGTGCGGCGGCGCTGAGTTCAACAACATGTACAAGGACTGCAATGTCGATGTGCAGCCCGAGATCGACTTTGTCGCGCATGCCGCCTCGATGGGCGCCCATGCCGAAAAGATAGGGTCCATCGCCGAGCTCGAGGCACGTATCGTGGCGGCGCGGGAACGGAACATTCCGAGCGTTCTGGTGATCGACACCGATGCGGTTCCCGGGACCGAAGCAGGTGGCCATTGGTGGGATGTTGCCGTTCCGCAGGTCGGCGGCCCCGAGCGGCTCGAGCAGGCCCGCGCGCGTTACAACGAGAATGCCGCCAATCAACGCGTGTTTGATTGAAGGACAGGAACCTGGCTCTCAGCCTGGATGCTCCCACGACACGGCGGACGCCGGCGCTCAAAGATCGGTCTGGACACTATTATGGACACATGTTCTATAAAATGGACAGATTCGACGGGAGCACGCCATGCATCTTTCCATGTGGACTTACCCCTGGGACATCCAGGACCAGGGGCTGGCGGCACTCACCGCCGACCTTCGCGACCGTGCTGGCCTGACGACGGTCAGCCTGGCGACCTCCTATCATGCCGGCCGGTTCCTGCAGCCGCGCAGCCCGCAGCAGAAGGCATACTTTCCCGAGGACGGGACGGTCTATTTCCGGCCGGATGAAAGCCTCTGGCAGGACAAGCTGATCCGGCCGCTGATGGCGGGGAATGTCACCGAGCGCGGCGACATGCTGGAAGCCCTGGTCCGGGGACGCGACACGACCGGCCTCAAGGTCTCCTGCTGGACGGTCTGCCTGCACAATAGCCGTCTCGGCATGCTGCATCCCGATCACGTGACGCGGAATGCCTTCGGCAATGCCAACTATTACAATCTTTGCCCTTCCAGCCCGGCGGCGCGGGACTATGCCGTCACCCTCGTGCGCGACATCACGACGAACTACCGGCCCGACATGGTGGAGCTCGAGAGCCCGAACTTCATGGGATTCGCGCACGAATACCATCACGAGAAAGACGGCGTCGGCCTGAACGCCGAAGACGATTTCCTGCTGTCGCTCTGCTTCTGCGACCATTGCACGACGCGCGCCGAGAGGGCCGGCGTACCGGCCGAAGGTGCGCGTCGGTCGGTCGCGCGCTTCATCGCCGAACTCTGCGAACGGGCTGTCCCGGAACGGCAATTTCCCGACTTCCCGGCAGCCGGCATCGGGGCCTTCCGCGACCATCCTGACCTGCATGCCTATCTCTCATGGCGCAGCGAACCGGTGACCAGCCTGATCGGCGAGATCAAGGCGGCCGCCGATCCGGCGACGCGCATCGTGCTGATCGACCTGAAGGACGGCTGGCTCGGCGGGGTCGATCTCGCGGCGGTCGGCAAGCTCTGCGACGGGGCGATCCTCTGCTGCTACGATATGGCGCCGGACGCCGTCGGCGATGTCATCCGCACCGGCCGGGCGGCAATCGGGCCGGGAAAATTCCTCGGGGTGGGCCTGCGCGTCTTCTATCCCGAGGTCAGCGGGCCGGAGGTACTCGCCGCACGCGCCAAGGCCGCCGTCGATGCCGGCGCCGACGGCGTCAACTTCTACAATTACGGCCTGATCCCGGCCAAGCGTCTCGACTGGGTCAAGGCAGCGGTCGGCGCAGTCACTTGAGCAGATCGGCGCTTCTCAGGATGCGATAGGTTCGGCGACCTGGATCAGGCAGTCGCCGGCCTGGCTGTCGCAATGCAGCCGGTGGGAAATGACAATACCGCTCTCGGCAAAACGCAGCTCTTCCTCCGGCTGCTCCAGCCGTTCGAGATCATGATACCATCCGGCCAGGTCGCCGGCGGTAACGGTGGCGCCGAGAGCTGCGGCCGGCTCGAACCAGCCTCTGCGGTTGGCATAGATGCCCTGGCTGTGCCGGGACAGCGACAGCAGCTGCAACGGCCCGGGCTGGGCGAGCGGTACGCGTGACAGGACCGGACGTTCGACGATGCCGAGTGTGACGAGCAGCCGGTCGATCGCCGCCGCTGTGAAACCCATTGTCTCAGACGTCACGGTGCCGCCGCCGCCGAATTCGCCGGAAAGACCGATAGTTCCGGCCCTTGCCGCAGCCCCCATCGATGTCGGCGCGGTCGGCCCGTTATCGGCGATGAAGGCATGCGATGCGCCCATCGCCCGCATCAGCGAGACGGACCGCTCGAAGCGGGCGGCATCGGCCTGCCGCTCGATCAGCGTGCAGGGCAGGTGCGCCATCGAGGTGCCGCCCGAATGCAGGTCGAGCACAACGTCATGGCGCGGAAAGAGTTCGTGCTCGAGGAAATGTGCCATCCGCGCCGTCGGCGAGCCGGTGGGATTGCCGGGAAAGGCCCGGTTGAGATTGCCGCCGTCGAAGGGCGAGCAGCGTTTGGCCGCCATTACCGCCGGCAGGTTCGCCATCGGCAGGATGGTGACGGCGCCGCGGATGTCGGTGACCTCAAGCAGCCGCATCAGCCGGCCGAGTTGCAGTTCGCCCTCATATTCGTCGCCATGATTGCCGGCCATCAGCAGCAAGGACGGCCCCTTGCCATTCTGCAAGCGAAGGATCGGAATGCGGATCTGATAATAGGGCGAACGGTCGATCGAATAGGGAATGGCAAGGTGGCCGGCCTGCCGGCCCTCGCGCAAAAAGTCGATCGGATTGACGAGGCCGCTGTGCATGATGTCTCCAGTGCCGGCAGTTGCCGTGCCGTTACAGCGCCGCGACCGCGGTCATTTCGACGCGCAGATCCGGATCGGCGAGGCGTGCTTCGGTGCAGGCGCGAGCCGGCGGATTCTCGATGTCGATCCAATTGTCGTAGACGCCGTTCATCGCCTCGAAATCAGTAATCGCCGGCAGGAAGACGTCGACGGCGAGGAGGCGCGAGCGGTCGGTGCCGGCTTCCTTCAAAAGCGCGTCGATCTTGGCGAGCACATCGCGGGTCTGATCCTCGATGCCCGCCTTGCGATTTTCCGCGACCTGGCCGGCAATATAGACGAGACCACCATAGCTGACGGCTTGGCTCATACGCGAACCTTTCTGATAACGCTGGATCATAAGCGGGTTTTCCTTTTCTTGCTTTTGGAGGGAGAGGTCAGCCGAAGCTTGTGAGATAGGCCGCCGTCACCACATGGTCCGGGTCGAGGCCGTAGAGGATGGCATGCCGGTCGAGGCAGGTGCAGGGATGCGAGATGCCGTATTCGATGATGTCGCCGACGCAAACGTCGCTACCCTCGGCAAGGGCGACGAAGGCGTGCTGATCGTTGAGGCGGAAAACTTCAGCACCCCCGAGGTCGGCAAAATGCGCACCGTTGCGATAGAGCGCTAAGGGCCGCGGCAGGCCCTGGTCCATCGCTACGTCGCGCATGCCCATGCCTGAGATCGCAAGCCGCGGCTCCGGCCGGGAGAGGACCTCGGCCCAGACCCGCAGCGCCGGCCGGAAACCGGCCGCCGCCGAAACCGTCTTGCCGCCGATGCGCAAGCCCTCGCGCGCATCGAGGCCGGCAAGACCGCGCTCGTAGATACCGTGATCGTGGAAAAAGATCGCGCCGCTGCGCAGCACCAGCCGGCAGGCGGGATCGGCCGCGACGGCAGGTGAAAGCCGCGCCGCCACGACGTCGAAAAACACCGAACCGCCCGCCGTAACGAGAAGCGGCCGCTCCTGGCCGATGTGGGCACGCACCTTCGGCAGGAAATCTGATGTCATCGCCATCAAAGCGTCGATGCGAAGCATCGTCTCTTCCGCGTCACCGGTTGCGGCCGCACCCTCATAGGCGGCGATGCCGGTCAGCCGGAAGGCCGGCGTCTCCACCGCCAGGATCGCGTCGAGAATTGCCGCCGCGGTTTCGGCGCTGCGAATACCGGCGCGGCCGGCACCGAATTCCAGCAGCAGGCCGAGAGGCGGCAAATACCGGCGCTCCTGCCATGCGGACCGAAGCGCCTCGACGAGCGCCGTCGAATCCACGAAGACATGCAGTTCCGCATCGGGATAATGGCCAAGCAAGGCCGCAAGCCGGCGGGCGGCGGCGATCCCGCCGATCTCGTTGGCAAGGATCAGCCGGCGCTGCCCCGCCTTGAGCAGGACGGCGGCCTGGCGGATATCGGCGACGGTCGTGCCCCAGGCGCCGGCCGTTAGAAGCGCATCCGACAGCGCCGTAGACATCGGGGTCTTGGCGTGCGGGGCGATTTCGGCGCCAAGGCTTTTCACATAGGCCATCATCAGTTCGACATTGCCGGCGAAGGCCTGCCGGTCGAGCGAGATCAGCGGCAGGGCCATCCGGCCGTCATAAGGTCTCCATCCCTGTTGGCCGATCTCCGCAAGCTGCAGCGGCGGATGGCCTGGCGGAAAGCCGCGCACCCGCTCGTCGATCAGCCCATTTTCCGCTACGGCATGAAGGTCAGACATGGCGGCCTTTCCCGATCTCGGCCGGATCGGCCAAACCGAGGCGATAGGTGTCGTTGGCGGTGGCAAAGAACAAGGCGCGCTGCTCGTCGTAAGAGAGCTCAGCGACGACCGTGCGGAAGGTCTGATAGACCTCGTCGAAAGAGGCGTGCAGGCCCGCGACCGGAAAGTCGCTGGCAAACATTGCGCGGGCCGGGCCGAAACAATCGAGGCAATGCTCGATCACCGGCCGTAGGCTTTCGAGCGTCCACGCATGGTCATAGGCGACGAGATCGGAAATCTTCACGCGCACGTTGGGCGCGCCGCCCAGCGCCCGCAGGCCGCGGTGCCAGAGCGCCATGCCGTCCTTCGTCCGGTCGGCAGGACTGCCGCCGTGGTTGATGACGAAAAGCGTTTCGGGAAAGGCCTGCACCAGATCGAGCGCCTCGGCCATCTGCCAGGGATAGAGCATCAGGTCGAAGACCAGCCCGAGCCGCGTGGCATGGGCAAGCCCCGCGCGCCAGGCGGGATCGCCCATGCGATCCGGGCGCGGCGCAAAACGCTTCGCCGCATCGGGATGCCAGCTCAGAATATCGCGGATGCCGACGACGTTGGGGTTTTCCGCTTCCGCTTCGAGCAGGCGCAAAGCGTCCGGCCCGTCGAGGGGAACCCGGGCTATATAACGGCGCGCCACGCCGGAGCTGCGGTCGAGGCCATCCAGCCAGCGGCTCTCTTCCAGCGGGTAGGCAACGGACCAGCCGGCCTCCACATGCACTGACGCGACAATGCTCTGGCGGGCAGCATCGGCGCGATAATCGTCGATGCCATAATCGCGCAGGATCGGCGCCAGGCTGCCGAACACCATCTCCTCGCCGGAGGCCCGCGCCTTCTGAAGCCAGGGATGACGTTCCAACTTGAGGTCCCAGAGGTGATGGTGCGGGTCGATCACCGGCCCGTCATAGCGCTGCTTCATCGGCGCGCCTCGCGGCCGGAAACCAGCAGCAGGGCGAGGATCAGCGTGCCGAACATGATCGACCGCCAGCCCGGCGAGGCGTTGACGACGGTGATCAGCGCCGTCGTCGTCACGAGCAGGATCGCCCCCGGAATGGTTCCCGCATAGGTGCCGCGGCCGCCGAGGATGGAGGTGCCGCCGAGCACCACCGCCGCGATCGAGGTCAGCAGATAGGGATCGCCGATGCCGACATAGCCTTGCCGGTTCATGCCGAGCACGAGAATGCCGGCAAGACCGGCGAAAAAGCCCGATAGGGTATGAGCAATCAGCGTGTTGCGGGTGACGCTGACGCCGGAGAGCCGGGCCGCCAGCGGATTCGCCCCAAGCGCCAGGAAACGGGCGCCGATCGGCATGCGGTGGACGAGCAGCAGGACGACGATTGCGACGACGAGCCACAGAATGATGCCCGAGGGAATGCCGAGCGGCCGCGCCTGTCCGAGCAGAATGACCGCCGGATTGCTGACGGTAACGGCGCTGCCGCCGGCGACCATGACGAGCAAGCCCTGCAGGAAGGTCGCCATGGCAAGCGTCATGATGATCGGCGGCACACGGAGATAGGCGGCTCCCGCGCCGTTCATCAGACCGATGCCGGTGGCAATAGCAAGCGCCGCCGCGATGCCGGCGAGACCGGTCGGATCCCAGGCCGGCGAGATTAACGGCAGCAGAATCGCCGTGACGGTGATCACAGCGCCGACCGACAGATCGATGCCGCCCATCAGGATGACGAGCGTTTGCCCGGCAGCAACGATACCGATCACGGCGGCGAGTTCGAGCAGGTAGCGCAGGTGGCCATAGGCGCCGAAACCGCGCAGCGTCATGCTTGCGACGATCCAGACGAGCGCGACCAGAAGCAACGTCAGGAGCGGCAGATTGCGGAACGCGGACCTGATCACATTCATCGCCTTGCCCTCCGTTGCCCGAGAAGTTCCGGAACGGCGACCGCGCCGACGATGATCAGCCCCTGCGCGACATATTGCGCGACCGGCGGGAAGCCGAGAAAGAACATGACGTTGATCATGACAGAGAGCAGCAGGCTGCCGCAGATCGCCCCACGCATCGTGCCCTTGCCGCCGAGGAAACCCACGCCGCCGAGCACGGCGGCGGCGATCGAATTCAGCGTAAAGGGCGTGCCGATCACCGGATCACCCGAACCGGTTTGCGCCGCGACGAACAAACCGGTCAGCGTTGCAAGCAAACCGGAGAGTGCGAAGGCTGCGACCTTCACCCGTTCGACCGAAACGCCGGAGCGGAACGCGCCGACCGGATTGTCACCGGCCGCGTAGATGCCGAGGCCGAGCGGCGTGGCGAGAAAGACCTTCCAGAGCACGAGGATGACGACGAGCAGCAGGAAGGCGACGGGGGTGTGGCCCGCCAGCACCGTCGACAGCCAGTCCGGAATGAACCCGCCCGGCCGCGGCAGCAGGATGAGTGCCACCCCGCCGATGATGAAAGAGCCGGCAAGCGTGACGATGATCGCAGGCAGCCTGAGATACGTGACGATGGCGCCGATGACGGCACCGATCGAAAGACCGGCGAGCGCCACCGCGAGAATGCCGCCCGGCACGTCGAGCGCCCCTTGCATCGTCGTCGCGGCAATCACCGCACCAAGACTGACAAGCGGGCCGATCGCCAGGGTGATGCCGCCGTTCAGCATCAGCAGCGCCTGCGCCATGGTGACGAGCGCCAGCGGGAACCAGTTCTGCGTGAACTTGGAGAAGCCGCCGATGGAAAGAATGCCGGGAAAGAGCAGCGCATAGAGGACGAGAAAGGCGGCGACGACCAGATAGAGGCCGGCAAGGCCGCGATTGCGGCGGAGCTGGATCGAACCGTAGAGCCGGGATGACGAAATCGTGCTCATGCCGCCTCTCCCTGGGTCGCGGCGGCAACGCCCATGGCCGCGCCGACGATCGCCCCTTCGCTGATTGCATCCTGCGATAGTGTTGCCGCGACGCGCCCCTCGCGCAGAACCACGACGCGGTCGCAGAGATGCACGAGTTCCGGCGTATCGGAACTGGCAAGAAGGACCAGCCGCCCCTCGGCGGCGAAAGCGCGGAGCATGAGATAGATTTCCCGCTTGGTCTCGATGTCGACGCCGCGGGTGGGATCGTTGAGCAGCAGAACGGTTGGGTCGAGCGGCAGCCATTTGGCGAGCGCCACCTTCTGCTGATTGCCGCCGGACAGCGCCTGCACCGGGCGGGCCGTGTCGCCCTTGATCGTCAGCCGGCGCGCGAGATCGGCGATCAGGCCGTTTTCCGCCGGCCGGTCGCGTAAGCCCTTGCGGGCGAGCCGGCCGAGCGAGGGCAGGATGAGATTGGAGGCGATGGAGTGGGGCAGCACCAGCCCCTCGTGCTTGCGGTCGGCCGGGACATAGACAATACCGGCGGCATTCGCCTCGCCGACATCGGCGGGCAGGGCGGGTTTGCCGGATACTTCTGCCCGACCGGCGGAGGCCGGAATCGCGCCGTAAAGGCCGAGCAGCAGGTCTTCCTGCCCCTGTCCCACGAGCCCGCCGATGCCGACGACCTCGCCGGCGCGGGCGGAGAAACCGATATCTAGTACCATGCCGGCGGAAAAACCTTCGACGCTGATGCGTGTTTCGCCGGGCTTGGCGGCGGCGCGCGGCGGGAACAGGTCGCCGGTCTCGCGGCCGACCATCAGGCGCACCAGCCCTTCGCCGTCGATGCCGGAGAGCGACTGGTCGGCGGTGACCAGGCCGTCCTTCAGCACCGTGACATGCGAACAGAGCGCCTGCACCTCGTTGAGGCGGTGGGAAATATAGAGAAGGGCGACGCCGCGCGCCTTCAGCGTCTCGATGAGGCGGCCAAGGATGCCGGCTTCGTGGGCGGAGAGCGACGAGGTCGGCTCGTCCAGGATCAGCACGCGCGGCTTGCGAAACAGCGCCTTGGCGATCTCGACCATCTGGCGGCGGCCGAGCGCGAGATCGGCGACCGGCATGTCGAGCGGTTCGGTGAGCCCGACCATGTCGCAGGCCTCTCGCACGCCGCGATGAAGCGCTTTGTAGTCGATGAGGCCGAACCGGCGCGGAAAGGCGCCGAGCCCGATGTTTTCGGCAATCGACAGACTGGCCGTCAGGCTCAGCTCCTGCTGAACCACCGCGATGCCGGCTGCACGCGCCGCCGCCGGGCTGAAGCGCCCGACGGGCCTGCCGTCGACCAGGATGGAGCCGCCGTCCGGCTGGAGGGCGCCGGCCAGGAGGTTGATCAGCGTCGACTTGCCGGCGCCGTTTTCACCGAGCAGGGCATGAACCCTGCCCGGCAGAAGGGCGATGTCGACGCCCTTCAAAACGGGATTGCCGAAAAATCCCCTGAACACCTGCCGGGCTTCCAGCAGGGGCCGTTCTTCCGTCATGACGGTTTCCTCAACCCGGGATTACTTGGTGGCAAGCAGCTTGTCGAAGAGCGCCTGATCGTAATCCGAGTAGATATAGCCGTCAGCCGGGAACTTGTCGGCGCGAGCGAGATAGCTGCCGATCGTGCTGTCGTCGATGACGGGCAGCGGCACCTTGACGAAAGCGGGCACGTCCTTGCCTTGCAGCGCCTGCACGGCGGTATAGACGGAAAGCGCGCCGAGCCAGTTGGGCTGCATGGTCGCCCAGCCCTTCAGGCCCTTCTCCTTCCAGAGCTCCAGGAACTGCCTTGCGTTTTCACCAGTCGTCGGCACCTGGTCGCGGCCCTGGCGCTCGAAGGCGAGGACGGAACCGGCCGACAGCGCGCCGCCGAGCGACAGCACGCCGTCAATTTCGGGATTGGCGAAGAGCAGGCTGGTCATCGCTTCCTGCGCCGGCGCGACGTTATATTCCGTGTTTGTCTCGGTGATCACCTGGAGACCCGGATTGGCATCGAGGACCGGCTGGGCGCCCTTGCGGCGATCGTCGCTCACCGAAATGCCGGCCGGGCCGTTCATGATGATGATCTTGCCCTTGCCGCCAAGCTGGCTGACCATCCACTTGGCAGCGGTCGAGCCCCATTCGTTGGAATCGGTATTGATCTTCGCCGTCACCTTGTCGGTGTTGACAAGGCTGTCGAAATTCACGACGGCGATGCCCTTGTCGCAGGCATCCGATATGACGCGGTCGAGCGCGTTGGAGGAGCCGGCGATGACGACAATGGCGTCGACATTGGCGTCGATCATCGACTGGATATGCTGGATCTGCGTCTGGGCGTTGCCCTGCGCGTCCGTGATCATCAAGTCCTTCACCAGGCCGGCCTTTTTCAGCTCCTCCACTTCGGCGGTGATGGTGCCTTCGGTCTGCTTCATCCAGGTCGGCACCGAATAGATGTTCGCCCAGCCGATCGTATAAGGCGCTTTCCTGTCGCCCTTGATGCAATTGGCGGCGGCCGAGGCCGTGCCTGTGGAAAAGACGAGGAGGGCAGTTGCAGCGGCTGCGCCCGCGAGAAGGCGGCGGCGCAGCGAAGCGGAAATACTGTTTTCAAAATTCTTCATGTCGATCCCCTTTTTTGTGCGGCAGCCTTGACGGCTGGCCATCAATGTCCAATATAACAGACATCTGATCTGTATACCGGACGAGACGATCTTATGCCGATTTTTCCGCCTCGCAAGAGGGATGAAAAAAATTTTCGTTTGCTGGGAATGACGGGTCGGTTGACAGATGCGACAGAGGATTTGAAAAGCTTGGCCGAACAGAAATTGGGATCGACAGCAATGGATGCAGTTCAGGACGAAGCAGCCGGCAAACGCGCCCGTGGGCTCGACCGCGCTTTCGAGATCCTCGATTTCCTGCGCCAGAAACGGCAGGCCCTGAAGCCGAACGAAATCGCCGCGCAGATCGGCGCGCCGCGCTCGTCGGTGTACGAACTCGTCAATCTGCTGCTGAGCAACGGCATTCTCGAATTCACCGGCGGCGAGGGGCGGGTCTATCTCGGCCGCAAGCTCTATTTCCTCGGCGCGGCTTACGAGAACCATTTCGATTTCACCCGCGAATGCGAGGCGACGTTGGAACAGCTTGCCGACGAGACGCGGGAGACGGCGCAGTTCTGCATGCTGGATGGAAACCGGTACACCGTCGTGCGCATGCGCGAAGGCGCACGACCCTTCCGCATTTCGACGGATGTCGGCCAGTCGGTGCCGATCCCGTGGACGGCGTCGGGCCGCCTGCTCGTCGCGCATCTGTCCGATCAGGACATCCTGAACTTCATTCCGCCGCAGGATTTTCGCCTGCCGGGGGGTGAATGGCTCGAGCCGCAAACCTTCATCGCCGAGGTACGCCAGGCCGAGCGTGAAGGTCTCTTCACCTTCAACAGCATCGTCGACAGTTTCACCCACTGTTTTGCCGTGCCGGTGCGCGGCGAGGAAGGTCACGCCGCCGCAACGCTTTGCCTCGTCACGCCGCGCGACGACGGCATCGCCAACCGCGACCGCTACCTCGACTGCCTGAAGAAGGCCGCCGCCGGCCTGGAGCATGCCCCGGCCCGGCCAAAACGAGGCTGAAGCCTGAGCACATCAGAATACGGATATCCATCGCTGCGGACATTCGTGCGAGGGGACCGCAGGGACCTCCTTATCGCTGCCTCAGGCGGCTCCTTGTCACGACTGTAGAATGCCGTCTATCGGCCTGCCCCTATAATTCGAGGGGCGGCGGCCTCGATCGTTCAATTTCGAGTTTCACGCCAATCCGGGAAATCTATTCACTCTTCTTCCGAAACTATGAAATTAAGTTTCTCTATAAAATTTATGGAGAACGTATTTTAACAGTCCAACAGCCCATTTTATACTTGGCCTTGGGGAAGACCGAGCTGTTGACGGCAAACGGAGAGGACGCGACATGACACGGAAAATCAGGCTTGGGGCATTTCTTCCCGGTGGCGGGCAGCATGTTGCCTCATGGCGCCATCCCGACCAACCGGCCGATGGCGCCACCAGTTTCGAGTTTCACAAGCAGCTGGCGCTGACAGCCGAGCGTGGTCTCTTCGATGCTTATTTTCTGGCCGATGGGCTGGCTGTCGGGTTCGGCGGGGCGCGCGAAGGCGGCAATGCCCGCGTGGCCGGATTCGAGCCTGTCACATTGTTCTCCGCCCTTGCGCCTTTCACCACGCATCTCGGCTTTATCGCCACATCCTCGACCACCTACGAAGAGCCTTACACGACGGCCCGCAAATTCGCTTCGCTGGATTTGATCTCCGCAGGCCGCGCCGGCTGGAACGTCGTGACCACGACGGGCGACCTGACGGCGCAGAACTTCAACCGCGACACCCAGCTTCCGCATGCCGACCGCTATCGCCGCGCTGCCGAGCATGTCGACGTCGTCCGCAAACTCTGGGAAAGCTTCGAGGACGACGCCTTCATCCGCGACAAGGAGTCGGGCGTCTTCTTCGATCCGGCGAAGCTGCACGACACCGACCACCGCGGCGAACATTTCAGCGTGCGCGGTCCGCTCAACGTCTCACGCTCGCCCCAGGGACATCCCGTCATCGTCCAGGCCGGTCAGTCCGAGGACGGACGCGGGCTTGCCGCCGCAACGGCCGAAGTCATCTTCACCGCTCACCAGCATCTCGAAACCGCCCAGGAGTTCTACCGGGATATCAAGGCGCGCGCCCGCGGCCTCGGCCGTAACCCCGATCACATCCTGGTCATGCCCGGCGTTTCCGCCTTCGTCGGCAGGACCGAAGCGGAGGCCCGCGAGAAATACGACCGGCTGACCTCGCTGATCGTCGAAGAGGACGGGATCGGCCTTCTCAACGGCCTGACCGGCGGCACGCTCGACCTGCACGGTTACGATCTCGACGGACCTCTTCCGCCAGCGCCGCCGACGGAAGGCATGAAGAGCCGCCAGGCCCTCATCCGCCAGATCGCCGATGAAAACAACTTCAGTATCCGCCAGCTCTATCAGTGGATCGCATCGGCCCGCGGCCACTACACCATCGTCGGCACGGCCGAACAGATCGCCGATACGCTGCAGACATGGTTCGAGAACGAAGCGGCCGACGGCTTCAACATCCTGCCGCCCTGGCTTCCGACGGCACTCGACGATTTCGTCGATCTCGTCATTCCGGAACTGCAGCGTCGCGGCCTGTTCCGCACGGCCTATGAGGGCAAGACGCTCCGGGAAAACCTCGGCCTGCCTTTCCCGATCAACCGGTTGGCGGCAGGACGTGACGCTCTCCAGGCAGCGGAGTGAGGAGCGATCCATGGCCTATGAAATCAACCAGACTCTGCCGAGAAGCTTCGGGCAGCTGAAAAACCGCGAAAGCAACGTTTCCGTCCTCGGCTCCCATGTGCGCGGCGTCCTCGCATCGCTTTTGCCGCGTTATGGCCTGCTCATCAGCTTCCTTGTGCTCTGGCAGGTGTCGAGCACCAGGGGCTGGGTCAATCCCGCCGTCTTCCCGCCCTTGAACGTGATCCTGTCCGCTCTCTGGACCAATCTTGCCAATGGCGCGCTGCTGGATGACATCGCCATCAGCCTGCAGCGATCGGGAACCGCCTTCGCCTTTGCCGTCGTGATCGGCATTCCGCTCGGCCTGTTCATGGGCCAGTTTCGCCTGGTTGAGCAGGCGCTGGATCCCATTCTGCAGCTCTTCCGCCAGACCTCGGCGCTGGCGCTCTATCCGGTCTTCATCCTGCTGCTCGGCCTCGGTGAAACGTCCAAGATCTTCGTGATCTTCTGGGCGACGCTGTTTCCGGTGCTGCTCGCCACGATCGGCGGCGTCAAGGAAGTCGATCAGAAACTCATCGAAATGGCGCGGACCTATGGTGCCGGAGCGCCGACCATCTTCCGCCGCGTCATCCTGCCGGCGTCGGTGCCCGCGATCTTCGTCGGCCTGCGTCTCTCGGCGACGACAGCGCTTCTGCTGCTGATTGCCGCCGAGATGATCGGCGCCAACAAGGGCATCGGCTTCCAGGTGATGAACGCCCAGTACAATTTCCAGATCCCGCTGATGTTTGGGGCGATCCTGCTGCTCGCCTTCCTCGGGCTTGCCGCCAATGCCTTGCTCGTTCTGCTGCAGCGCCGTCTCTGCCGCTGGTCTCAGCCGAGCCGCTGACCTGCTTTCATCGATTTTCCTCTTCCGAAAGGACACCACCATGACATTCCATCCCCGCCACCTCCTTCTGCCGGCCTTGATCGCTCTCGGTCTTGCCACACCGGCCGCAGCCACCGATACGGTGAAGCTGCGCTACCTCGCCAGCCAGGGTGGTCTTGCCGCCCATGAACTCGCCGCCGAACTCGGCTATTTCGACGGAACCGGCATCACGCTGGAGAATGTCGGCTATGCCCAGGGCGGCCCAGCCTCCCTCATCGCCCTGGCATCCGGTGATGTCGAGATCGGCAGTGCCGCCACCTCCGCTGTCCTGAATTCGATCATCGGCGGCAACGACTTCGTCGCCGCCTATCCGTCGAACGGCATCAATGACGAGGTGCAATCCACCTTCTACGTGCTGGAAGACAGCCCGATCAAGGGTATCAAGGACATCGTCGGCAAGAGCATCGCGGTCAATACGCTCGGTGCGCATCTCGACTATACCATCCGCGAGGCCTTGCATTCCGTTGACCTGCCGACCGACGCAGCCAATCAGATCGTCGTTCCCGGGCCGCAGCTCGAGCAGGTGCTGCGCTCCAAGCAGGTCGATATTGCCGCCTTCGGCTATTGGCAGACGACCTTCGAGGGTGCGGCCCTCAAGAATGGCGGTCTGCGCGCGATTTTCGACGATACCGACGTGCTCGGCGACATTGCCGGCGGCTTCGTGGTCCTGCGCCGCGACTTCATTCAGCAGCATCCGGAGGCTTCGAAGATTTTCGTCGAGCAGTCGGCCCGCGCTCTCGACTATGCCCGCGAGCACCCCGAGGAAACCAAGAAGATCCTGGCCAAGGCGCTCGGCGAGCGTGGCGAGAACGCTGATATCGCACAGTATTTCCGCGGCTACGGCGTACGCGCCGGCGGCCTCCCGGTCGAGCGCGACATCCAGTTCTGGATCGACGTCCTGGTTCGCGAAGGCAAGCTGAAGCAGGGCCAGCTGGCGGCCAAGGACATTCTCTTCACCGCCGACGCCAAGCCGGCAAGCAACTGAGGAACCCTAATGAGCGTCGCTGAGGATATTCGCCGCGGAGAGGTGACGATCCGTCACCTCTCCAAATCCTACACGCTGAACGGCAAACCGCTGCAGGTTCTGAAGGATATCAATCTCCATATCCGCTCCGGCGAAAGCCTCGCGATCGTCGGCGCCAGCGGCTCGGGCAAGACGACCTTGCTCAGGGTTCTGGCCGGGCTTGAGGATTCCGACACCGGAGAAGTCCTGGTCGACGGCAAGGCGATACGAGGTGTCGGTGCGGAGCGCGCCGTCATCTTCCAGGAACCGCGGCTTCTTCCCTGGCTGACTGTGCTCGACAACGTCGCCTTCGGTCTGGAAACGAGAGGCCTGTCCCGTGAGCAGGCGAGGGGACGCGCCCGTCACTATGTCAAGCTTGTCGGCCTGCAGCAATTCGAGACCGCCCATCCTCGGCAGCTCTCCGGCGGCATGGCCCAGCGCGTCGGCATCGCCCGGGCGCTTGCCGTTCAGCCGGAAATCCTGCTGCTCGACGAGCCGCTTGGCGCGCTCGATGCGATGACCAAGATCGGCATGCAGCAGGAACTCGCGCGGATCTGGCGCGATGAGGACGTGACGACCATTCTCGTCACCCACGATCTCGAGGAGGCGATTTATCTCGCCGACCGGATTCTGATCCTGCCGCGAGAAAAGGGAGCCGAGCCGCGTCTGATCGACATCGATCTGCCGCGCCCCCGCGACCGCAGCGCGCCGGAATTCGTCCGGCACCGCGAAGAGCTGCTGAACCTGTTCGGACTGCATTGAAGGCGGCAGCCTCCATTAGTTCCGCAGGCCGGAGACATTTCATCCGGCCCAGGGATCGATGAGTTCGATCCCAAAGCCCTCGAAATCCCTAGTGTTGCGCGTCGCGAGGCTGAGATCGTGAGCAACCGCCGTAGCCACGATCAGACCGTCCATCGACGACAGGCCGCGGCCGCTCCGTTTTGCATGTCCCATAAGGTCTCCCCAGGCCAGGGCAACCGGTTCGTCCACCGGGATGATGCGGCGCTCGATCGTTGCGTCAGGTCTTGGGCAAGCCATTCGGCCAGCGCCTCGCGTTTCCGTCCCACCTCCATCAGGGCAACGCCGCGCCGGATCTCTGCGACCGACACGATACTGATGAAGGAGCGATCCTCGTCGAGCTTGTCCAGCGGACGTAAGCAAGAAGGCGAAAATGTCTCAGAAGATGCCTCACTTGACCGATTGGCGGCTGCCCATCTATTCGAGATCGGCGAAGAGCTCGCGTGCAGAAGCCGAGGGCGCGCGTTACCCGGACCGCGAGGCACGGCAGCCGAGCACGATCGCTTCGCACAAGCGGCTAGGAGAATGAGCGCGAAGAGAATCCCGCCGCCGCTGAGACAGGAGGATTACCAGGCGCTCGCCGACCTCCGCTTCGCGCTTCGCCAGTTCATGGACTTCAGCGCCTCAGCCGCCCAGTCGGAAGGACTGCCCGTGCAGCAGCATCAGGCGCTGCTGGCGATCAAGGGACAACGCGGCGGCGAAGCGATGACCATCGGCATGCTGGCCGAACGGCTGATCATCGCGCCCCATACGGCGACCGAGTTCGTCGGACGACTGTCGGACGCCGGACTGGTCGAACGCCATGCCGACCCGGCCGACAGACGCCGTCAGACGCTCCTCCTGACCGAGAAGGCCGACGAGCTTCTGACGAGACTGAGCGCCGTCAATCTCTCGGAAATCCGGGTGATGGCGCCGAAATTGATCGAGCTTCTCCTCGAGCTGCAGAAGACGGCGCCGAAAGCGGAATGAACGAAGCCGCGGCGCAGCGGCTGAATGACGGGCTGGCCGCGGCGGTCGCGGAGCACCTCGACATCCACACCGTAAGTCTGGCCGATTAGCGACGGCGTCACGATCGACTGCGGATGACCGCTCGCCTTCATCGTGCCATCCGCGATCACCAGCAGGTTGTCTGCATATTGGCAGGCCAGATTGAGATCATGCAGCACGACCATCGTCACCAGCCATTGGCGTGCGTTTCACGGCGGACGAGATCGAGCAGGGCGATCTGGTGCTTCAGACCCGGGGCGCTGACAGGCTCGTCCAGCAGCATGACTTTCGGCGCGCGCATCGGCACCTGCGCAAACGGTGCCATCTGCCGTTGCCCGCCGCTGTCGGTGGGTGGCAGCGGCGGGATGACAACCGCCGCCAACCTGCCGCTTCAGCGTAAGAGCGTCTTGCTGAGGCGATGGATATGGGCAGCGCCGATACCGCAGCAGCCGCCGATGATCGTGGCACCGGCTTCGGCCCAGGAGCAGGCATAACGCGAATAGCTGTCGTCATTCAGATCGTCGCGGGTATCGTGCAGACCTTCATTGGCGGCCGCGTCGCCTGTTTCCCCTTCGAAGGCATTGGCATAGACGCCGATTTCGATCCGAGCGTCCGCCTTGCGGAACACACGCGCCGCCGTCTCGACGGCCGCCTGCATGACTTCAGGCTTGCTGCAATTGAACAGAAAGGCTTCGGCGCCTGATGAGATCGCCCAGGATGCCGCCGCCTCGACGCTTTCCCCGGAGCGAAGCTTCGGCTCGCTCCCCCCTATGGCCGCCTCGTCGTCCGCCAAGGTGAAGGAGATCCAGAACGGCTTGCCTGATGCCGCCACCGCCTCGCGGACGGCCTCGCCCTCGGTGATCAGGCTCAGCGTCTCGCCGAGCCATATGTCGACGAAGGGCGCGAGGTTTTCGACAAGCACCTTGAGATAATCCTGTACCCGCGAAGGCTGAAAATTCTGCGGTTCGTAGGAGCCGAAGACTGGCGGCAGCGAGCCGGCGACCAGCACTTTGCGATTGGTGACGGTATCGGCCGCCTCGCGCGCCAGTCGACCGGCAAGACGGACCAGCGCCGGCCCTTCCTTCCAAAACCGATCCTCGCCGATGTGAAAGGGCACGAGCGCATAGCTGTTCGTCGTAATGACCTCAGAGCCGGCGGCGATGAATTCCTTATGCACCTCGCGGACGATATCCGGCGCGTTGATCAGTGCCAGGGCCGACCATTCCGGTTGTTTCAGCTCGGCGCCCAACCGCAGCAGCTCGCGGCTCATACCGCCATCGAGAATTCGCGTTGTGCTCATGAGATAGTCTCCATTCATGCTTTCGCGCCGTCACCGGCGCCGGACTTTTCAAGACAATGTGGCGAGCTCCGTCGGCCTAGCGGCGAACCGGCACCTGCGCTTCGAGACCTCGAAAGACGCGGGCGATCACGGCGGTCAGGACGAGATAGAAGACGGTTACGACGAGCAGCGGTTCATAGACGAGCAGCGTGTCCTGCCGAACCTTGTTGGCCACGGCGTAGAGATCCATCACCGTCACCGTGAAGGCGAGCGGCGTCGCCTTCAGCTGCATGACGATCTCTCCGGCGATGGTCGGCAGAGCGATGCGGATGGCCCGCGGCAGCCAGATGCGGCGGGTCAACTTCCAGGGCGACAGGCCGAAGGCCCGGCCGGCTTCGAGCTCGCCCTTGGGAACAGCAAGCAGCGCGCCGCGCAACACCTCGGCCTCATAGGCTGCGTAGTTCAGGGTGAAACTGACGGCGGCAAAGAAGTAGCCCTCGCGTAGGATCGGCCAGAACAGGCTCTGGCGGATGCCGGGGATCAGGGGCAGCAGCGAGCCGACGCCGTAGTAGAGAAGCCAAAGCTGTATCAGCAGCGGCGTGCCGCGGAAGAAGTGCAGTAGCCGCGGGCGAGTAGCAGCGTCAGCCTGCCGCCGCTCACCTGCGCGAAGGCGAGACCGATGGCGATGATGAAGCCGAACACAACGGAAATGACAAGCAGCGACACCGTCTGCCAGGCGCCCGTCAGAAGCAGCGGCCAATAGGAAGAGATCCAGGTGAAACTCATGGGGCGCTTTCTTCAGGCAAGGCGCGGCTGTCCCCGCCGTACCCGTCCCTCGATCAGTTTGAAGACGACGTTGGAAGCAAGCGTGATGGCAAGGTAGAGAAGGGCCGAAGCCAGGAAAAACACGAAGTAGTGTTTGGTGCTCGCCCCGGCAAGCCGGGTGGCGAGCGCCAGTTCCTGGTAGCCGACGACGGCGACCAGCGCGCTGTCCTTGGTGATCGACATCCACAGATTGGCGAGCCCCGGCAGCGCGTTCGGCAAAAGCGCCGGCAGCAGGACGCGGCGGAACCGCAGCATCGGTCCCATGCCGAAGGCCTTGGCGGCCTCGATCTGGCCGAGGGGAATGGCGAGGATCGCGCCGCGCAACACCTCCGTCATATAGGCGCCCTGCACGAAGCCCAGCACCGCGACGGCCGCGACGAAACCGTTGACGTTGATTGGCGGCAGGTCGAAGGCCGCCAGGAGCCGGTTGAGGCCATCGGTGCCGGCATAATAGAGCCCGACGATCAGGATCAGCTCGGGAACGGCGCGGATCATCGTGGTATAGAGATCGAGCAGCAGGCGGAGCGGTCGATTGCCCGAAAGCTTTCCAAGTGCGCCGCCCGTGCCGAGCAGCAGGCCGATCGCGAAGGCGCAGGCCGAGATGGCGACCGTGGAGACCGCACCTGCCAGAAGAACGCCCCCCCATCCCGGAGGATAGGGAGACAGCAGGTCCAGAATGCCTTGTTGTGCGGTCGCCATCTCTAGGACTGCTTACTTCGCGCCGTAGATGTCGAAGTCGAAGTATTTCTTGGTGATGGCGTCATACTGGCCGTTGGCGCGAACCGCAGCGATCGCCGCATTGAGCTTGGCTTTCAGCTCGGTATCGTCCTTGCGCAGACCGCCCGAAACGCCGGCGCCGAGAATTTCCTTGTCGTCGGCGACATCGCCCATCTTGGCGCAGCAATCCTTGCCGCCGTCGCTTTTCAGGAACGCGTCGAGCGCCAGTGAATCGCCGAAGACATAGTCGATACGGCCGGAGGCCAAGTCCTGGAACGCCTCGTCGAGCGTCTGGTAGGTCTTTTCCTCGGCGGCGCCGGCAAAATACTTCTTGTAATATTCCGACTGGATCGTCGACACCTGGATGCCGATGGTCTTGCCCTTCACATCCTCGGCGGTGGCGCCCGGCTTCTGGTCCTTGGGACCGATCAAGGTGCTCGGCGTGTTGTAATATTTATCGGTGAAGTCGATCACCTTCGAGCGTTCCGCAGTGTTCGACATCGACGACCAGATCACGTCGAACTTCTTGCTCTGCAGTGCCGGAATGAGGCCATCCCAGGAAATGTCGATGATCGAGCATTTCTCCTTCATTTCCGCGCAGACGGCGTTCATGAGATCGATCTCCCAGCCCTGCCACTGGCCGGAAGCGTCCTTGGCGAAAAAGGGCGGATAGGATTCGTTCATGACGCCGAAACGGACTTCGGCCTGGGCGGTGACGGCCGAAAGCGCAAGTGCCGCGCCGGCAATAAGCATGGGGAGCAGTTTCATTCGCAGGATTCTCCTGGTTTGGGTTATCGATGTGGGGATCAATGGGTGCTGAGACCGGTGAATTCCCGGCAGCGGGCGCTGACGGGTGCCCCGAATATCTGCTCCGGCGGGCCTTCTTCCTCGATCCGCCCCTGATGCAGGAAGAGAACGCGGCTCGAGACATCGCGGGCGAAGCGCATTTCATGCGTGACGATCAGCATGGTCCGGCCTTCTTCCGCGAGATCACGGATGACCTTGAGCACCTCCCCGACCAGCTCCGGATCGAGCGCCGACGTCGGTTCGTCGAATAGCATGACATCCGGGTCGATGCAGAGCGCCCTGGCAATCGCCGCACGCTGCTGCTGGCCGCCGGAAAGGAAGGCGGGATAGACATCGCGCTTGTCGAAGAGCCCGACCTTGTGGAGCAGCGCCTCGGCTTTTTCGATCGCCTCCGGCCGCGATACCCCCATGACATGCACGGGCGCCTCGATGACATTTTCCAGCACCGTGCGATGAGCCCAGAGATTGAAGCTCTGAAAGACCATTCCGAGCCCGGTCCGCAACCGTTCGATCTGCCGCCAGCTGTGCGGCTGCAGGTGGCCGCCGCGGCCGGCTTTCAGCACGACCTCCTCGCCGTTCACGGCAATGCGGCCGCGATCCGGCATTTCCAGAAAATTGATGCATCTGAGGAAGGTGCTCTTGCCAGAACCTGACGAGCCGATAATGGAGATGACATCCGACTTATGGGCCTGCGTCGAGATACCCTTGAGAACCTGTTGCGAGCCGAAGCTTTTATGAAGATCTTCGACACGAAGAGCAGGAAAGGGTTGATCCGACATGCATGGTTCCGGCTGAACTGAATTTGCGAAGGATAATGATAAAAATGCGCGGTTTTTTCGCGCAATTTTTGTCTCTTCTGCATAATTTGTGCAAAATAATCTTCTTCATGCGGCGATTGCGGCAGAATGCGTGAAGGACTGAGGCAGGAATTGGGACTTGGACAATGGAACAATTGGATCGTTTTGATCGCGACATTCTCGATATCGTGCAGCGCGACTGCCAGCTGAAGGCCGAAACCATCGCCGAACGGATCGGACTGTCGGTCTCGGCGGTGCAGCGGCGGTTGAAGCGGCTGCGCGAGGAGGGGATCATCAAGGCGGAGGTGGCCGTCGTCGACCGCAAGGCGACCGGGACATCGATGGTGTTCATCGTCGGGATGGAGATCGAGCGGGACAATTACGACGCTCTGGCGAAGTTCCGCCTCTGGGCGGAAAAGCAGGATCACATCCAGCAGGTCTATTACGTCACTGGCGCGGTCGATCTGATCGCGATCGTCACCGCCCGCGACGTCGAGCATTATGACGATATCGCCGCCTTGATCATGGCCGAAAACCCGCAGATCCGCCGCATGCACACGAATGTCGTGCTGCGCGACGTCAAGCTCGGCCTGTTCGTGCCCCTGGAACAGTGATGGCGCGGCCGCATTGATCCGGCCGCGTGGACAAGCCGCTGGACTCGCATATGACAAAGGGCATAATTCCGGGCGCACATTCTCGGGAGGAATGATCGTTGACGCTCCGACACCAGATCATCGCATTGGCGATCGTTCCGCTCGTCATCTCGATCCTTGCGATCACCACCTTCATCACCTGGCAATCGGCAAACCTTGCCAAGAACAGCATCGACACGTTCGAGCAGAACATGCTGAAGACCAAGGAGGCCGAGATCCTCAACCTGACCAATCTTGCCCTCTCCGCCATCCAGACGATCTATGACAAGGCCGGGGCCGACGATGAAGCCGCCAAGCAGCAGGTGGCTGAGATTCTGACCTCGCTCGATTACGGCAAGGACGGCTATTTCTTCGTCTACGATTATGACGGCAACAATATCGTCCATCCGCGCCAGAGTTTCCGGCATGGGCACAATTGGCTCGATCTCACCGATCCGGATGGTGACAAGGTCATTGCCGAACTGATCGCCACGGCAAGAGCGGGCGGCGGCCTGCATCAGTACAAATGGCAGAAACCGTCGACCGGACAGATCGCAGACAAGCTCTCCTTCGTCGTCAGCCTCGACAAATGGCACTGGGTCGTGGGAACCGGCGTCTACCTGGATGACGTCTTTGCCCAAAGTGCCGCCGCCAATAAAGTGATGCGCGCCAACATCAGGCGGACCTTCGTCATCGTAGCCCTGATCGCCGTCCCTTCGGTGCTCATCGTTTTCACCACCTGCATGCTGCTGACGTTCCATGAGCGTCGCATGGCCGACAGCCGGCTCAAGGCGCTGACGCAGCGGGTGATCGATACCCAGGAAGAGGAGCGCGCCCGTCTTGCGCGCGAATTGCATGACGGCATTTCCCAGAATCTCGTCGGTGTGCGTTATGCGATGGATCTCGCCGGCCGCAAGGTCAGGACCAATGTCGACGATGCGGCTGTCACCATCGACCGCGGCGTCGAGGCGCTGAACGGCGCGATCAAGGAAATCCGGCGGCTCTCGCATGATCTGCGCCCGCGCGTGCTCGACGACCTCGGCCTGACGGCGGCGCTCGAGGCGCTATGTTATCATTTCGCCGAGCGGACGGGGATCGAGACGGAAATCGACGCTTCCGCGTTCACCGACACGCTGAAAGCCGAAGCCAACACCGCGCTCTATCGCGTCGCGCAGGAAGCCTTCAACAATGTCGAGCGGCACGCGGGCGCCTCCCGGCTCGCGGTCAAGCTCTGGAGCGACAATGGTCGCGCCCGTATGACGATATCCGACAACGGCGCGGGCTTCGACGGCAGCAAGGACGGCGCATCCGGCAGATCGGGCCTCGGCCTGCGCAACATGCAGGAGCGGATGGCGCACTTCCGCGGCCTGTTGCTGATCAACAGCAGCGAGGCCGGTACGACGCTGACGGCGATGCTGCCGAAATCGGCCAATCGTCCCGCCGACCGGCAGGCGGAAGCCGCATGACGGAACGCTCCAAGATCAAGGTGCTGCTGATCGACAATCATCCGCTGGTGCTCGACGGGCTGAAGGCCGTGCTCGAAACATTCGACCATATCGAAGTCGCCGGCACTGCCGGGCTCGCCCAAACCGGGCTCGACATCGCCCGGCAGGTCCAGCCGCAGGTGGTGCTGATGGACATCAACATGCCGAAGCTCAGCGGCATCGATGCGATCGAACTGTTCAGGACCGAACTTCCGCAGACCCGCGTCGTGATGCTCTCCATGCATGACAGCCGCGAGTATATTTCCTCGTCGGTCATGCATGGCGCCGCCGGTTACGTCCTCAAAGACGTTTCGACCGACGAAATCGTCTCGGCCATCGAAACCGTTGCCGACGGGGGCACCTATTTCTCGTCGGGCGTCTTCGACACGCTGATGGGTGAACGCGCGGAGGAGGGGAGCGATCCCTTGACGCCGCGTGAGCGTGACACTCTCGGACTGATCGTTGCCGGCAGGAGCAACCGCGAGATCGCCGAGGCGCTCGGGATAAGCTCCGCCACGGCCGAAACCCATCGCAAGAACCTCAAGAAAAAGCTTGGCATCGCAACGACGGCGGGCCTCATCCGCTATGCGCTCGACCATGGCATCGTCGCGAAAGTCGACGCGAATTCGCGCCTACCCACTTCTGGGTAGGCCCTGGCATTTCACCTTGGCACTCATCTTGTGGGGATGAAACCAGCGCCCTAGGACTCCATTCGCGGCTGGCCAAGTGCGAGCCGTTGGGAGGAATTCACATGCGTTACATCAGCTTCCGAACGTCTGGAAAAGCTCGAGCGACCCGAACCGGGCCTGCTGCCGCGGGCTGACAGACCTGCCTTCCACGCCGACAACTGGAACATGGCGACCGCCGCCCGCGGCGCCTGAAAGGTATCCCGACATGGAAAAACCACGTAGCAAGGCAGCGCTCTGGCTGCTGATCATTCCCTATATCGGTCTGCTCTGGCCGCCATTTTACAATCTCCGCGAGCCGTCGCTTTTCGGCTTTCCCTTCTTCTACTGGTATCAGCTCCTCTGGGTGCCGATCACTGCGACGCTGACCTGGATCGCCTATCGGAGCACTCGCCATGACGACTGATATCAACGGCACGGCGCTGGCCGTCTTCATCTTCTTTTTCGCGCTCGTCACCGTCATGGGCTTCGTCGCCAGCCGCTGGCGCAAGCCCGAGACCCTCGCCCATATCGATGAATGGGGCCTCGGCGGTCGCAATTTCGGCACCTGGATCACCTGGTTCCTCGTCGGCGGCGATTTCTATACCGCCTATACCGTCATCGCCGTCCCGGCGCTGGTCTATACCGTCGGAGCCTACGGCTTCTTCGCGCTGCCCTATACCATCGTCGTCTATCCCTTCGTCTTCATGGTGATGCCGGTATTGTGGAAACGCGCCAAGGATTTCGGCTATGTGACGGCCGCCGACGTCGTCCATGGCCAATACGGATCGCGCGGTCTCGAACTCGCCGTGGCGGCAACGGGCGTCATCGCCACCATGCCTTATATCGCCCTCCAGCTCGTCGGCATGACGGCGGTCCTGAAGGCGCTCGGGCTGCATGGCGAACTGCCGCTGGCGATCGCCTTCATCGTGTTGGCGCTCTACACCTACTCAGCCGGTCTGCGCGCGCCGGCGCTGATCGCCTTCGTCAAGGACATCATGATCTATATCGTGGTGATCGCAGCCGTCGCACTGATCCCGTCGAAACTTGGTGGTTACGCCAATGTCTTCGCTTCGGCCGATGCGGCTTTCCAGGCAAAGGGCTCCGGCAACCTGCTGCTCGGAGGCAACCAGTATGTCGCCTATGCCACGCTCGCCCTCGGTTCGGCGCTCGCAGCCTTCATGTATCCGCATACGCTGACGGGCATCTTTGCCTCCAACAGCGGCAAGACGATCCGCAAGAATGCGATCATGCTGCCTGCCTATACGCTGCTGCTCGGCCTTCTGGCATTGCTCGGCTATATGGGCCATGCCGCCAACCTGAAGCTCGACAGTGCCAATGACGTCGTTCCGACGTTGTTCAAGACGCTGTTTTCCGGCTGGTTCTCCGGCTTCGCCTTTGCGGCGATCGCCATCGGCGCGCTGGTGCCGGCGGCGGTGATGAGCATTGGCGCCGCCAATCTCTTCACCCGCAATTTCTGGAAGGCCTATGTCGATCCCAAAGTCAGCGATGCGGGCGAAGCCAAGGTCGCAAAGGTGACGTCGCTGGTGGTGAAGGTCGGCGCGCTTCTCGTCATCATCTTCCTGCCGACGCAGTTCGCCCTCGACCTGCAACTGCTCGGCGGCATCTGGATCCTGCAGACGCTGCCGGCGCTCGTCTTCGGTCTCTATACCAACTGGTTCCGTGCACCCGCTCTGCTTGCCGGTTGGTTCGTCGGCTTTTGCGGCGGCACCTTCCTCGTCTGGGATGCCGGTTGGAAGCCGCTGCACCTGATCAGCCTCGGCGGCGAACCCTTCACCGTCTATACCGGACTGCTGGCGCTTGCGGCAAATATCGGCGTCGCGGTCGTGGTCAACGCGCTGCTTCCGGCCAAAGCGCCGGTCCGGGCGTAAGATGAAAACGCGAAGGGCAGCACACGCTGCCCTTCGCAATCGCCGTCCAGCGGAAGCTGGAGAGAAATCAGTGCGACTTAAAACTCTTCCCAATCGCCGGCCAGGGCCGCATTGCCGTTCGACTGGAACGACTTGCCCACTTTGGCAATCATCTGGCGGGCGGGCGAGGAAACGGGCTGAGCATGTTGTGCCGCGGCTGCGGGCTGCGATATGCGCCTGGGTGCCGCCACAGCGCCCCCAATGCTGAACTGGCCCAGGAGCTGGAACAGCGCATCGGCTTCCTTGGCGAGGTTATGGGCGGCGGCTGTCGCCTCTTCCACCATGGCGGCGTTCTGCTGCGTGCCCTGATCCATCCTGTTGACCGCGGTGTTGATCTCCTTCAGCCCCGTTGCCTGCTCTTGCGAAGCGCCGACGATGGCGCCGACATTGCCGTCGACCTGCTGCACCTGTGCGACGATCTCTTTCAGCGCTTTGCCGGTCTCGCCGACCAGGGCCACGCCGCTTTTCACATGGCCGTTCGAAGCATTGATCAGTTCCTTGATTTCCTTCGCGGCCTTGGCGGAACGTTGCGCCAATTCACGCACTTCCTGGGCAACGACGGCGAAACCCTTGCCTGCTTCACCGGCGCGGGCGGCTTCGACACCGGCATTCAGCGCAAGCAGGTTGGTCTGGAAGGCGATCTCATCGATGACGCCGATAATGCTGCCGATTTCAGTGGCGGAGGATTCGATCTTGCCCATGGCATCGACCGCGTCCTGAACGACGTTGCCCGAGCGTTCCGCGCTGTCCTTGGTCTTACGAACGAGCTGTCCTGCTTCCTGCGCCCTGCTGCTCGAGTCGGCGACGGTGGTGGTGATCTCTTCCAGGGCGGCGGCGGTTTCCTCGACGGAGGCGGCCTGCTGTTCGGTTCGCTTGGCGAGATCGTCCGAGGAGGATCGGATCTCCTGTGCGCCGGCGGCGATGGCGCTGGCGTTCTGGGCAACCTTCTGCATCGCAGCGCGGAGCTTTTCGACCGCGGTATTGAAGTCGGCTCTGAGCTTTTCCAGAGTCGGGATGAACGGCGTGTCGATCTGCTGCGTCAGGTCGCCGTTGGCCAGCGCCTGCAATGCAGTGCCGAGCTGGCCGACGGCCAGGTCCGTCTGCTCGGCAAGAGTGCGGCGTTCATCGGCATCCTGCTCGAGCCGATGCCGTTCCGCGACAGCTCTCTTGGCCTCCGTGTCGGCTTCCCGCTCGGCCTTTGCCGAGATGGCGTCGCGCAAGCCGGCCACAGCGCGCGCAAGCTTGCCGATTTCATCGCCCCGCGCTTCGAGACGACGATCGCCGTCGAGATTGCCCTCCGCCATCGCCTTCAGCGAAAGTTGCAGTTTTGCCAGCGGGCCAACGATCGTGCGCGCGGTAATCGCAGCGGCGACGATCGAAAGAAGTGCAGCGATGCCCAGTGCCGTCAGCACGACCGGCTTGAAGCCGCTTGCCGTGCTGCGAACCTCGCCGCCGATCGATTTGTTCAGCGCTTCCTGATAGTCGATGAATTTGTTGATGGCACCCAGCCACGCAACGAAGGCCGGCCTCGCCTGTTCGAGCAGGATCTTGCGGGCCGCCTCGCCGTCGCCCTTCTCCTGCAGCGCAATGATCTGAGCGACCAGCGGATTGGTTTTCGCCTGTATGTCGGCGATCTCGCCGAGAATGGTCTTTTCCTGATCCGTCGCACCGGCAGGAGATGCAACCATGTCCGCCATGCGCTTTTCGTTCTCGGCGTAGGACGCTGCCAGCTTTTCGATCAATGCCTCGGCGCTCTTCCGTTCATCGGCAGAGGTCACCAGAGTGACGTCGCGAATGGCAATCGCCCGATCGTGCACGCTGCCGCGATAGTTGATGGCAAATCGCTGCTTGACGCTGTTGACGTCGTTGATCGTTCCAAGATTGCTGTTGATCTCAGCAACCTGCACCGCCGAATAGATGCTCAGGCCGGCCATCAGCAAGATCAGGAAACTGAAACCAAGGGCGAGACGCACCGCGATCCCGAAACTCTTAATGCTCTTCATTCGCACCCTCCGTCGTGTGGGCGAGGTTTGTTGAAACGCGTCTGGCCGCCAGGGTTGCTCGTCATATCTCGTTCAAATGCGAGGCCCTCGATCTGTCCCCGAAAGGCGCCTTTGCGCGCCAGAACGATGCCATTGGCATGCGCTGTGCGCGTTTACCCTATGAGTGCGCGGAGCCATCGCGCCCAAGATGCGAGGCGGTGCGTCAAAGTAACAACGTCGATATCTGCTAGATTTCGGGGGCCTGGGACGCCATCATGGCGCAGGTGACGATCCTGAGACCGTCGCTCCGACATCAAAAATTTTAAGGGAATATATTTTAGAGAGTGTAAACGACGCCGACAGGGCATCATTCTTCCGCGCCTTTTGGATATTTCGTTGGAATTTTTTGCGCAAAATGGCCAAATCCTCGGAACAAGAAGAGTATGATAAGTTGCTTTGCACAACTGCCGTACATCTTATGTTGCAAAGCTGGACGGCTTTACTCTTCCTGCACCCGATTCGAACAATGATCTCGGGGAACGACTGGTGACACTCGCGAATCTTTTTGGATGCGCTGCGCGAGTGCAGACGATGCTCGACGACAAAGTTGGCGGCTTGTTAAGCGCAACGCTTTGAGAATTGTTAGAAGTTCTCATCGACTATGCGGCGCGAAAAGGAATTGGCAGAGTGGCACGACGGGCTTCTTCCGAGTCAAAGCATGACGAGAACCTGGCAGCAAGCTGGCAGGAACTGCTCGACAGGGCCGTGCACCTGGACTGGGAATGCCGCACCGGCGAAGCGCTCGATACCGCGGAGGCGGCCTATGAAGCCGCGCTCGAGACGGGCAATATTGCCGGCGCCTTGCGCGCCTCGCATCGCCTCGCACTCATTCATTTCAACAAGGAGGCCCTCGCGGAAGGCCTGAAGATCTGCCTGCGCGCCGAGACGTGGCTCAGATATTGCCAGGATCAAGCTGCCATCATTTCCCTGCAATCGGTCCATGGCGGCATTCTCGTGGCGCTCGGCGATCTGGAAACCGGCTTCGCCTTGCTGATCGACTGCCAGAAGCGCACCAAGACCTGCACGGATCCGCTGGCCAATTGGCGGGCGCGGACCGCCTACGCGGTGGCGCTGTTCGATTCAAACGACTTCGATCGCGCAGCCGAGGCCGCGGCCGACAGCTTGATTTATGCCGAGACGAGCGGCCTGGCGAAAGGCTCGGTGCTGATCGCCCGCTCGATTACCGGTCGTATGGCAGCGCGCGCGCTCGGCGAACATCGCCTGGCAGGACGGGAGGTCGACAATGTCCTGCTTGCTTGCACGGAAGAGCAACTGCGTTCGATTCTGACGGAGGCCGAAGCCGAAGACCTGAGCTATGAGATCGCTGAATGCCATTGCTATCTCGGGCTTCTGGCATGGACGCGCGGCGAAGATGCCGCTGCGGCAGCTCGTTATATAGCGGCCATCGGCGCCTCTCGCGTCGCGGGGGATGACGTTTTGTTAGCGGAAACCTCCTACTGGTACGCCTTTCTTCTGGCAGGGCAGCGCTCTTTTAGCGAGGCCGTGTCGCTGCTTGCCGCCATCGAGGCGATGGAGCCGGTTCTGGCCGTGCCGCGCATGAAGCTACGCCATTTCGACATGCGCTTCCGGATTGCCGAAATGGCCGACGACTGGAAGGCGGCCTTTGACTATCACAAGATCTATCATGAACTGGTGGTGGAGGATTATCAGCGGTTGGCCTCGGCACGCGCCCATACGATGAAGCTTGCGCTCGATCTGGAGACGATGCGCCGCAAGGAAGACAGCGCCCGTCTGGAGCGTGAGCGCCTGCTGGAGGAAAACTTGCGGCTTGCCTCCGAACAGCGCGAGGCCGTGCTGGCGTCGCGCACCGATCCGCTGACCGGGCTCGGCAATCGGCGCGAATTGCAGCTACGGTGCAGGGAATGGGTTGAAAGCGGCGTGACGCATGCGGCCCTGCTGCTGGTCGACATCGACCATTTCAAACGCATCAACGACATCTTTTCTCATTCCATCGGCGATATCGTTCTGCGCCAGGTTGCCGACTTGCTGGGCACCGCCGGAGCGAAAGGCAGCCTGGCGATCCGCATGGGCGGCGAGGAATTCCTGCTTCTGCTTCCCGGCACGACAGCCGGACACGCCTTTGCCGATGCCGAGCGGCTGCGCCTGCTAGTGCAGAACCACGAATGGTCGCAGGTGGCCTCGAAGCTTGGCGTCACCTGTTCCATCGGTCTGGCGGATTGGTCTTTGGCCGATAATCTGGAGATCGCTCTGCAAGTGGCGGATGCCAACCTCTATGTCGCCAAGAATGCCGGCCGCAACCGAAGCATCGCGACAGCGATCTAGATCGAAGATGGAAGGAATCCCCCTGCTGCTTCAGCCGCGCAACAGCGGCAGAAGCTGATCGCCCTGCCGCCTGATCTCGGAGAGATAGGGCGTATCGGACAACACGAAATGGGTGATACCGAGATCCTGGTATTTGCGTAGCGAGCGGGCGACATCCACCGCCGAACCGACCAGCCAGGTGGTGCCGGCGCCACCGCCGCCGAACTTGCCCGGCGCGGTATAGAGATTGTCGTCGAGGACGTCGCCGCGCTCATAAAGCGCGAGCAGTCGCTGCTGGCCGACGGCGAGCACGCGCTGGTGGTCGTGCCAGCCGGCCCCCTTGCTTCCGGCCATCTCCGCGACCTTCGCCTCGGCATCGGCCCAGGCCTGTTCCGTGGTGTCGCGGACCAGCGTCGTGATCCGCAGGCCGAATTCCAGCGGCGGGAGGTCGCGGTCCAGTTCCCGGCTCAAGGCCTTGAGCCGGTCGATCCGCTCGCGGACGCCGTCGAGCGGCTCACCCCAGAAGAGCTGGACATCGGCCTCGCTTGCGGCCACCCGCTCGGCCGCCTCCGAGGCGCCGCCGAAATAGAATTTCGGGTGGCGACGGTCGCCACGGACCTCGATGCGCGGCACCACGGTGGATTCGGCGACCCGGAAGTGCTCACCTGCCGAGGTGACGTTTTCTTCGGTCCACAGTCTGCGGACCAGCCGCATGAACTCCCTGGTCCTGCTATAACGATGCGCCTGATCGCCCTCGCTGTCGCCGTAGGCGGCCAAGTCGTCCTTGCCCGAGACGATATTGATCCGCACCCGCCCGCCGGTCAGGTGATCCAGCGTCGCCGCCGCGGAGGCGAAATTCGCCGGCCGCCAGTAACCCGGGCGGATCGCAATCAGCGGCTCGAAGGTGGTGGTCCGCGCGGCAAGCGAGGCCGCGACGGTGAAGGTGTCCGGCCGGCCCCAACCGGTGCCGATGAGCGCACCCTTCCAGCCATGCTCTTCCAGCGCCCGCGCGTGGCTGGTCAGCGTATCCAGGCTGTTGTGATTGTCGACGGCGGAATCGCCGCGATGGCCGGGTCTGACATCGTTGGGAATATACCAGAGAAATTCGGAATGAGTGCTCATGCGGTGCTGCAGATCTGCGTGGTTGGAAGAAGGAAAGGGAGGAGGGCCTTCCCGATCATCTGACTGCCTGTGTCGCCAGCACCCGAAGCGACGTCATCGTCTATCTTCCCGTTTCGGATTGCTGGCAGCAGGAACGATGCGCGGTAAAATGAGGCATTATCTACAAAACATATAGACTATTTGATTTAATAATGGCGCCGCTTGTGAAAAATTGTCCCAAAGGTCGGACAGCTGGAACCATCGCGCCCGCAGGACTGGCAGTGTCCTGATACGAAAAGGGCCCGCGACACTCGTCGCAGGCCCTTATGGATTGTCCAACCCATACTCTGATCCAACGGCGACAGCTTCCATCGCTCCAGCAGCCCCGGAAGCGCCTGATGTCAGGCGATGGCCGGCGGATATTCGTTGGCCGAGAAGACGTGGTGATGGACCTTGCCGGTGAAGAGCTGCAGGAGTTCACCGGTGACCTCACGGCTCTGGAACCGGACGTCGGAGAGAAGGGCTGCGTTCACCGCATCCATATCGGGATAACGAATGGCGAGCGCCATGGCATAGATGGGGGCGCCTTCGTCGCGCTCCATTCCATCCAGCACCCGGACTTCCTCGGCGCCCGGAAATTTTGTCCACAGAGGGACGAGCCGGTGCCTGACAAAGTCGCGGAATTCCTCTTCTCGGCCGGGATGGATTTCGCCTTCAAACAAAGCATAACGAATGATCATGGGTTCTCTTTTCCAAAACTCGCCGGCGCTGGATCGATGTTGCAGTGATGTCAGGAGGTGAGGGCGTATCGGTCGATACGCCCTCGGCTGGGAGGCTTATTTACCCCAGATTTTCTTGTATTGATCGCGATAGCCGTTGTCGGGATCGAAGCTGTTCTTCGGTCCCCCGTCGAATTCAACATTCGCACTGGTCACCACATGCAGCGGCGACACATAGCCCGACCACGGAGCGCCCGCGAAGGCGCGGTTCAGTTCATCGACGAGCTGCCAGCCCTGGAGGTTGAGCGGCTCGGCGACCGTGACGGCCTGGAACTGCTTGGCGCGGATACGCTGATAGGCGCTCTCCGAACCGTCGCCGGCGGCGACGTTCACCGGTTTTCCGTCGCCGGCAATGCCGGCCGAAGCGAGCGAAGGTCCCATGAAGTCGTAATAGAGGTCGTTGATCGCCAGCGAATGCGTCCACTTCGCGCCATATTTCTGCAGAAGCGACGTGGTCAGCTGCGGCATGCGCTGAGAGGTTTCAGCAATCGGTGTGTCGACATATTCGAGCACGGTGCCGCCGAGATCCTCGATCTCCTTCTTCATGCGGTCGGCCTTGGCGATCGCGATCGCATAGGTGGAGTCGGTGAAGATGACGACACCAGGCTTGCCGCCGGCATCGACGAAGGCCCAATCCGCCGCCGACTTCGACACTTCCATCGCATCGGTGGTGACGTTAGCGAAGACGCCGACTTCGGGAACCGGACCGACGGCCGAGGCGGCGTGCCAGGAAACCATCGGAATGCCGGCAGCCTTGGCCGCTTCCATCGCCGGCTTCTGCTCGACCGCGTCAAAGCCGTTGATGATGATGCCGTCAGGCTTCAGCGCCATCGCCTGGCCGAACGCCGCGGTCCGCCCGCCGATCGAGCCGGCGCCGTCGAGCGCCTTCACCGTCCAGCCCAGTGCGCCGGCTGCTTCCTGAACGCCGTTGACCACGCCGAGGATGCCGCCGTTCTTCATATCGGCGGCAAGAATGACGATGTTCTTTCCGGTGGCGCCCTTGGGGCCGCTCGTCGGGCCATCCCAGGCGCTCACCTTGGAAGCATACTTGTCGACCACGGCCTTGGCGTCAGCCATGGAATCGGCCAATGCCGGCATGCTGAGCATAACGGCGACGGTCGCAACCGTTGCCTGCAATAATGTTCTGCGCTTCATGTTCACTCCTCCATTTTGTTTGTTATGAAATGCCGGGCTGAGCCGGCATCCTCATTTGGATGCGGGTGTGATCCTCCTCACAGCTCCGCGTTTGCGCTGGGCGTAACCTGCTATGCCGATGGCAATCAGCAGGGTCACACCGTTGAACAGCGGTTCGACGAAGAACGAGCCGCCGAATTGCTGAATTCCTGATATCCCGACCGCCAGGATGATGACGCCGATCAAGGTGCCCCAGACGTTCACCCGGCCGGGCTTGATCGTCGTCGATCCGAGAAATGCGCCGACAAGCGCCGGCAGCAGATATTCGAGGCCGACGCTCGCCTGGCCGATCCGCAGCTTCGAGGCGAGAAGGACCCCGGTCAGGGCCGCGAGCAGGCCGGAGGTGACGAAGGCGCCGATCACGAATTTGCGGACCGGAATGCCGTTGAGGGCGGCGGCCTTCGGATTGGCGCCGATGGCGTAGAGGTAACGGCCGATCGGCAGGTATTCAAGCACGATCCACATGCAGATTGCGATCAGCAGCACGTAGAAGCCGGTGATCGGCAGACCGAACAGCATGGTGCCGTTCAGCGCATAGAAACCCTCAGGCAGGACGCCGACCACCTGGCGCCCGCCGGTGTGCCAGAGCGCAAGCGCATAGAGGACGGTTCCCGTGCCGAGGGTGGCGATGAAGCTGTCGATCTTCGCAACTTCCACCAGCAGCCCGTTGATGAAGCCGGTGAAGACGCCGAGCGCGAGAACAATCAGCACCGCGACCGGCCAGGGCAGGCCATAGGCCGTCTGCAGGCTGATGGCGAGAATATGCCAGAGCACGATGCCATAGCCGACGGTGAGATCGATGCGACCCGATGCCATCGGGATCATCGCGGCCAGCGACAGAAGCGCGATGATTGCCTTGTCGGAGACGATCGAGCGGACGTTCAACACGGTCGGGAACGTATCGGGCAGCAGGATCGAGAAGAGCACGATCAGGCCGACGGTGAGGATCACCAGCCCGTAAACCGGGATCAGGCGTCCGATCTTCTGTCCCGTGGACAGGCCGGCCATTTCGCTCTTGGTTGGCTCCAGCGCGGTGGATTCAATGGATTGCATGGTTGTTCTCCGATGGCTCAAGCGGCTTCCGACGCAGATGCGGCTGTGATGACCGCCTCCGTCGTCAGGGCGCTTCCGGTCAGTTCACTGACGATTTTGCCGCGCGAGAAAACCAGCGCGCGGTGGCAGATATGGGCGATTTCCTCGAAATCCGTCGAAACCACGACGACCGCGAGACCGGCCTTGAGCGCCCGGGTGATCAGACGGTAGATCTCCGCACGCGCGCCGATGTCGACGCCGGCGGTCGGATCTTCGGCGATCAGCAGCTTGCGGCCGGTCGCCAGCCAGCGACCGACAACCACTTTCTGCTGATTGCCGCCCGACAGGGCCTCCACCGGCAGATCCGGGTCGTTCGGCCTGAGGCCGACGGAATGGCCGATCTTATGGGCAAGATCGGCTTCGCCGCGCGGTGACAGGAAGGACAATAGCCCACGCCCGACGGCGCCCGGATTGAGATAGGTATTTTCCCGAATGGAAAGCGAGAGAGCCACGGATTCCTCCGTCCGGTCACGGGCGATCAAGCCGATGCCCGACGCCATGGCCCGCAGCGGGCTCGAAAGGTCCGGGACCTCGTCATGCAGCAGAACCGAGCCGTCGAAGGGCTCGCAGCCGAACAGCGCGCGGCCGATCCGCTCCTGCCCGGCGCCGCGCAATCCAGCCAGCCCCAGAAGCTCGCCCTCACGGATATCGAACGATATCGGGCTCGTGCCGGCGCAGACGAGATCGCGAACCTTGACGATCGCCTTGCCGGGCGCAATCTCGGTCTTCGAAAAGAGATTGTCGCCGCTGCGGCCGATGATCATCGTCACCAGTTCGTCGGGCGTCGTCTCGCTGACGGGCTTCTGTCCGACCATGCAGCCGTCGCGCAGCACGGCGACCCGGTCGGCGATGCGGAAAATCTCGTCCAGCCTGTGGGAGACGTAGATCATGCCGACGCCGCGCTCCTTCAGCGGGCGGATCGCATTGAACAGCCGATCGACTTCGTCGGCGGGAAGGCTCGCGGTCGGCTCGTCGAGCACCAGAACGTCGGCTTCGACGGCAAGGGCGCGGGCAATGGCGACGAGTGATTTTTCGGTGCGCGACAGCGCCGAGACCCGCGTCGTCGGATCGAAATCGCAGCCGACCAGTTTCAGCGCTTCCTTGGCGCGGGCCTGTGTCCTGTTCCAGTCGATCAGGCCGCGCCGCATCGAGAAACCCTGCGACAGGCCCATGTTCTCGCCGACCGTCATCCACTCGATCAGACCGAGATCCTGGTGGATGAAGGCGACCGGCTGCCGCTCGTTCGGTTTGGGCGGGCGATGATGGTAGCTCTGGCCGCGAAACAGGATGTCGCCGTTGTCGGGCTTGTAGATGCCGGCAAGCGTCTTGATCAGCGTCGATTTGCCGGCGCCGTTTTCGCCCAGCAGCGCAAGGATCTCGCCCTCGCGCAGGTCGATCGAGACGTCACGCAGCGCCTGCGTGCCGCCGAAGCTTTTGGTGATCGATTGGAACTCCAGCAGTCTCTTGGCTTCCACCGTGGCTCCTCCCAAAGCTGCAGCTGTCGTCATAAGGAGATGTTATCGATAACATTCCCGAATAGTCAAGCGGAAAATGACGATCTCCGACCCCCGGAGTTGACGTCAGTCGGCGCTAAATCCATCGAGGAGACGCATCATCTCGGCGGAGTCCTTCGGCCCGAGGCCGGCAGAGCAGAGCAGGCGGTGAATCTCCACCACCGCGCCGGTCATCGGCAGCGGTGTCTTGGTCTTCAGTGCAAAGGCCTGAAGCGAATCCAGGTCCTTCAGCATGTTGTCGATCCTGCCTGTCGGCGAGAAATCCCGGGCGGCGAATTTTGCCATGAATTCCTGCAATATCCGGCTGTCCGCCCTGCCGCCGGCAAGAGCGGCTGGAATGGCCGAGGGATCGACGCCGCCGGCTTCAGCAAGCTTGACGGCTTCAGCGACCGCCTGGAACAGCACGGCGCAGAACAGCTGATTGATCAGCTTCGTGGTCTGCCCGGCGCCGGATGCGCCCATCAGCGTGTAATTGGCGGCAAGATGCCGCATCACCACCCGCGCCCGCTCGAAATCCTCGGGGCTGCCGCCGGCCATGATCGTCAGCTTGCCGCCGAGTGCGCCGGGCACGCCGCCTGAAAGCGGGCAATCCACCCATGCCATGCCCGTTTCCCCACGCAGCCGTTTTGCCATGTCGGCCGTCTCGGCGGGGTCGATGGAGGACATGTCGATCAGCAGCTTGTCGGCGCTTGCCGCCGTTGCAACACCCTTCTCGCCGAAGACGACAGCGCGGACGATGTTTGCATGATTGAGGCTGAGCACGCAGAATTCCGACGCCGAGACGGCGTTTGCCACCGAACTCGCCGCCTGGGCGCCCTTGGCTGCCAATGCTGCGACCTTCTCGGCATCGAGATCGAAGACAGATACTTTGTGGCCGGTTTCGATCAGTCGGGTGACGATCGCCGTTCCCATGATGCCGGCGCCGATGACGGCGACATCCGCTCTATAATCATCCTGCATGAAAACCTCCCTTGATGGCCGCGCCTCTCAGCACCTCGCAAGCCAGCGCCACCATATCATCCAAAGATATATCGATCGTCACCGTCACCACGCCAGCTTCACCGGTCGGCCGTTCCAGCGTCTGCAGCTGGCTGTCGAGCAGCGACGCCGGCATGAAATGGCCCTGGCGCGCCTGCATCCGCGACAATAGCAGGTCGCGGGATCCCTCCAGGAAAACAAAGGCGAGGCGCCCGCCCGCCGCCTGCCGCAGCCTGTCCCGATAGCTTCTCTTCAGCGCCGAACAGGAAATCACCAATCCCTGCGACGCCTTTTGCGCGGTCTTTATTTCCGCGCCGATCCGGTCGAGCCAGGGCAGACGGTCGTCATCGGTCAGCGGGATGCCCTTAGCCATCTTCTCGACATTGGCAGCCGGGTGGAGCTGGTCGCCCTCCAGAAACGGCATATCGTTTTGCGCAGCGATGCGCGCTCCAACCGAGGATTTGCCGCAGCCGCTGACGCCCATGACGACGACGGCCAGAGGCGGCGCTTCTTTCCCAAGCTCCATCGTCGCGTCTCTATCAGAGGCAGGTGGTGATGCCGCCGTCGACATAAAGCGTATGGCCGTTGATGAAGGACGAACCGCGGCCTGCCAGGAAAACGGCGGCGCCGACCAGTTCCTCGACATTGCCCCAGCGTCCGGCCGGCGTCCGCTTTTCGAGCCAGGAGGAAAATTCGGGATTGTCGACAAGCGCCTGGTTGAGCGGCGTCTTGAAATAGCCCGGTGCGATCGCGTTGATTTGCAGGCCGTGCTTGGCCCAGTCGGCACACATGCCACGGGTCAGATTGCGCACCGCTCCCTTGGTCGCCGTGTAAGGGGCAATGCCGGGACGCGCCAGCTCGCTCTGCACCGAGGCGATATTGATGATCTTGCCCTGGCCGCGGGCGATCATGGCTTTGGCGGCCGCTTGGCCGACGTAAAACACGCTCGAAATATTGGTGGTCAGCAGCAGTTCCCATTTGTCCGCCGGGAAGTCTTCCAGCGGCGTGCGAAACTGCATGCCGGCATTGTTGATCAGGATGTCGAGCGGCCCGATATCGGCTTCGATCGCAGCAATACCCTGCGCGGCATCATCCTTGCTGGTCACGTCGAAGATGGCCGCATGGGCAGACAGGCCTTGAGCCTTGAGGCTCTCGACTGCACGTTTGACGCTTTCGGGCGTGCGGCCGTTGATGACGACCTCGGCGCCGTGCTGCGCCAGGCCCTCGGCCAGCGCATAACCGATCCCCTGGCTCGAGCCGGTGATCAGGGCAAGCCGCCCGGTCAGATCAAACAGGTTCTTCATGCAGGTAACTCCTCCGGTGTCGCTGCGAATGACGCCTTATACCGCCACTCACGGTGAAACTCACTTGACATCGCTTTTCCGAATTATATGTTATCGATAACATAATCAACTGCCAAAATGCGGGACGGAGACGGAATGCCTGACGTAGAGATCTTGATGGCCGGAGCCTATCCGCAATGGGACATGGTCGATCTGGAGGCGAAGTATCGCGTTCACCGCCTATGGGAAGCGGCAGACCGGCAGGAACTGATCGCAAGGGTCGGCAAGGATATTCGCGCCATCGCAACCCGCGGCGAACTCGGCGCCTCCGCCGAGCTGATGAAGCAATTGCCGAAACTGGAAATCGTCTCTTGTTACGGCGTCGGCACCGACGCCATCGACCTCTCCTATGCTCGCGCCAACGGCATTCGCGTCACCAATACCCCCGACGTGCTGACCGAAGATGTCGCCGATATCGCCATCGGACTGCTGCTTGCCACGGCGCGCCAGATTCCGCAGGCCGACGTTTTCGTCCGCGCCGCCCGGTGGGGCAATATCGCCATGCCGTTGGTGACGCGGGTCTCCGGCAAGAAGGTCGGGCTCGCCGGCATGGGGCGGATCGGCAAGGCGATCGCCAAGCGGGCTGCCGCTTTCGGCTGCGACATCTCCTATTTCGCCCGCAACGAGCACACGGATGTTGCCTATGCCTACCAGCCAGACCTGGTCGCACTTGCCGATTGGGCCGATTTTCTGATCGTCATCGTCCCCGGCGGGCAGACGACCATGAAGATCATCAACGCCGATGTGCTCAAAGCGCTCGGTCCCAACGGCATGTTGATCAATGTTTCGCGCGGAACGACCGTCGACGAAGAAGCGCTGATCGCAGCCCTTCAGGACGGCACCATCCAGGCCGCCGGGCTCGACGTGTTCCTGAACGAACCGAAGATCGATGCGCGTTTCCTCACGCTCCAAAACGTGGTGTTGCAGCCCCATCATGGCTCCGGTACCGTCGAAACCCGCAAGGCCATGGGCCAGTTGGTCAGAGACAATCTCGCCGCGCATTTTGCCGGCAACCCGCTTCCAACTCCCGTCGTGTGAGGGTTTCGACATGAAAGCCATCGTCATTCATGCCGCCAAGGATCTGAGGATCGAAGAGCGCGAGCCGGAGGTTGCCGGCGAGGGGCAGGTGGAGATCGCCATCGAAGCCGGCGGCATTTGCGGCTCCGATCTGCATTATTACAATCACGGCGGCTTCGGCACCGTTCGCCTGCGCGAACCGATGATCCTCGGCCACGAGATCGCCGGCACGGTCAAGGCGCTGGGCGCCGGCGTGAGCGACCTTGTCGTCGGCGACCGCGTTGCGGTTTCGCCGAGCCGGCCGTGCAATCATTGCCAATATTGCCTGAAGGGACAGCAGAACCACTGCCTCAACATGCGCTTCTACGGCAGCGCCATGCCGATGCCGCATATTCAGGGCGGCTTTCGCCAGCGGCTGGTGGCGGAGCGCTGGCAGTGCCACAAGGTCGCCGATGGCATTTCCATCCACGAGGCCGCCTTCGCCGAACCCTTTGCGGTGACGCTGCATGCGGCAAACCGCGCCGGATCGCTGCTGGGCAAACGGGTGCTCGTCACCGGTTGCGGCCCGATCGGCATGCTGGCGATCGTTGCGGCCCGGGTTCTCGGCGCCCGCGAGATCGTTGCGACTGATGTGACCGACAGCGTTCTGGCGATCGCCCGCACCAGCGGCGCGGATCGCACGATCAATGTTGCCACCCATGCTGCCGACCTTGCCGCTTACGGCGCCGACAAGGGATATTTCGATGTCATGTTCGAGGCGTCGGGCAATGAACGGGCGGTGCGCGCGGGCCTGGAGGTGCTGAAGCCCCGCGCCGTTCTCGTGCAGCTCGGCCTTGGCGGCGATGTCTCGATTCCGCAGAACATGATCGTTGCCAAGGAAATCGAGATGCGCGGGACATTCCGCTTTCACGAGGAGTTTGCGCTGGCCGTCGAACTGATCAACGCCCGTCGCGTCGATCTGAAGCCGCTGCTGACAGGTGTCTTTGGGATCGACGAGGCGGTCGCCGCTTTCGAATTGGCAGGTGATCGTAGCAAGTCGATGAAGGTGCAGATCGCGTTTTGATGTTGTCGCCAGCTATCGGGCGCCGCCGCGGTCTGTGCTTTCGCGCAGAACAACCTTGTAGCTCGTCAATGTGATCTCGTCGCCGGTCGCCTCGCTGCTGCCCTGCAGGGCATCCAGCAGGCGGGCGGCGGCCTGGCGGCCGATGCCGTAACAGTCGACATTGATGGTGGTGATGCTGGGATGACAGATCGACGAGATCTCGTAGTCGCCGAAGCCGGCAATGGCGATATCCCCCGGCACGCGCATTCCCCTGCGCTTGCATTCCATGATCGCACCGAAGGCGGAAAGGTCGGAGACGCAGAGAACCACTTCCGTGTCCGGCCAGCGCTCCAGCAGGCTCACCACCGCCTGGCCGCCCTGTTCCATGGTGATCGGCGGCACGCCGAAGGAAATCGCCCGGCCCGGTCCCAAGCCCAGTTCTTCGACAGTCTTCAGGAAACCGCTTCGCCGCTGGCTGCCGCGCGTATCGCGCGCCGTCGTACCGCCGATATAGCCGAACCTCCGATAGCCCTGACCGGCAAGTGTGCGCACCAGCAGGGACATCGCCTCGCTGTTGGAAAAGCCGACGACGTGATTGATCGGCTCCTCCGGAATTTCCCAGGTTTCAACCACCGGAATGCCGGCCTTATCAAGCATGCGTCGGGCGCGGTCGGTGTGCGAACCGCCTGTCAGGATGACGCCTTCGGGGCGGCGGCGCAGCATCGCCTCGATCAGCTTTTCTTCTTTCTCGGCGGAATAGTCGGTATAGCCGAGCAGAAGCTGAAGGCCAGTATTCTCAAGCGCATCGGTAATGCCGCGCGCGGTGTCGGAAAAATTCGAATTGTTGATGGAGGGCACCAGCGCCGCGATGAAACCGCTGCGCCGCGAGGAAAGACTGCCGGCCGAAAGGTCGAGCACATAACCCAGGGCGTCGACGGCTTCCATGATGCGCTTGCGGGTCTCTTCGGAAACGCTGGCATCCTGCCGAAAGGCGCGCGAAACCGTCATGGCCGAGACGCCGACATATTTGGCAACCTCAGCCATCGTCAGCTTCTGGGCGTCTCCTCCCTTGAGACGCTTATCTTTTGGCTCATCCTCGTTTTTCACTGGGCTCCGCTTTCAAACAGCTTCCGAGTTGGGCAACTCAGGACACGATAAAGTTATCGTTATCATCGCACAATCGATATTATTGCGGCACTGCAGCGTTCCACACTTCGCCGATCTCTATACGAAGACCGCAAAACAGGGCAGAATGGTATCGATAACAATTCGAGATGAGGAAGCATCATGTTCGGAGAAATCGAGGGTACGGGGTTTGAGGTTCTCGACCCGCGCTTTGAAAACTGCTTCGTCGGCCATGCCCGCGTCGAGCGGCTTTGGACGGGCGGCCGCTGGCTGGAGGGACCGGCCTGGTTTGCCGCCGGGCGGTATCTGGTCTTCTCGGATATTCCCAACAATCGCATGATGCGCTACGACGATACCAGCGGGCAGACCTCGGTGTTCCGCTCGCCCAGCAACAACTCGAACGGCAATACGGTCGACGATCAGGGACGGTTGATCACCTGCGAGCATCTGACGCGCCGGGTCACACGGACGGATTTCGACGGTGGGATTACCGTGCTGGCCGATCGCATTGCCGGCAAACGGCTCAATTCTCCGAACGACGTTACCGTCAAATCCGACGGGACGATCTGGTTCACCGACCCGAGCTACGGCATTCTCCACGATTATGAGGGCGATTACGGCGAAGAGGAAATCGGCGGATGCCATGTCTACCGGCATGATCCGGCAACAGGCGCGACCGAGCAGATGACCTCCGATTTCATCAAGCCGAACGGGCTGGCTTTCTCACCTGATGAGACCGTTCTCTACATTGCCGACACCGGGGCCTCGCACCTGCCGGGCGGTCCGCGGCATATAAGAAAGCTCGCAGTATCAGGCGATGGAAAGCTGACCGATCTCGGTGTTTTCGCCGAATGCACCTCAGGCTTTTTCGACGGCTTTCGCGTCGACCGGAAGGGAAGAATATGGGCGAGCGCCGGTGATGGCGTGCACGCCTATGACCCGGATGGCACCCTGCTCGGCAAGATCCATATTCCCGAGATCGTCTCCAATGTCGCCTTCGCAGGCGAGAAACTGAACCGCCTCTTCATCACCGCGACCACGTCTCTTTATGCTGTTTATCTCACGGCCAACGGATCGAGACCCGGGTAATCGCCGAGCAGAGGCTGCCCTTCCAGGCAGCCGCTCTGTTGGGAACTGACGATGCGATCAGTCTTCACCGTTGGCTGAGGCCGTCGGCCAGCCTGATGAGGCCGAGGAAATCCGATCGGTAGCCGAAGGTGTCCGTTCCCCGCGATGCCGCGGCGAGATCAGCAACCGCCTGATAGGAATAGGCATCGACGGCGGCGATGCGGCTCAGTTTCTGGCCGAAGGCGGCGACCGCCACCGAGAAGCGCACATCCTGGGGCGCGGCATCGATGGTGGCGACCGTGTTGCTGTTGCCGACCGGCGTGGTGATGAGGGCGCTCTTGTCTTCGCCCGGCCGCTTGTAGCGCATCTTGACGAAGGCAAGCTCGCCTCCATGCGCCTTATCCGATGTCGCGGCGGGCGCCTTGTCGGCCGTGCCGTAACGCAGGTCGTCATTCATCACCGCGGGACTTCCCTTCGGCGTGATCTCGTAGATTGCCGTGACGCTGTGGCCGGAACCGATATCGCCGGCGTCGACGCGGTCATTGTTGAAATCCTCGCGGTTGAGGGCCCGCGTCTCGTAGCCGATCAGGCGGTATTCGGCGATCCGTTCCGGGTTGAATTCGACCTGGAACTTGACGTCCTTGGCGATCGGAAACAGCGTCGAGCCGGCTTCTTCGACCAGTGTCTTCTGCGCCTCCGCCAGAGTGTCGATATAGGCCGCACTGCCATTGCCGTTCTGGGCCAGCGCCTGCATCAGGGAATCGTTGAGATTGCCCCGCCCGAAGCCGAGAACAGTGAGGAAGATGCCGTCCTTGCGCTTCTCTTCGATGATGCGCTTCAGATCCTCGTCGCTCGACGGACCGACATTGAAGTCGCCGTCGGTCGCCAGCATCACCCGGTTAACACCGTCCTTGACGAAGGCCTGTTTGGCAAGATCGTAGGCCGCCGCGATGCCTTCGGCGCCGCCGGTCGAGCCGCCCGGCTCCAACTTGTCGATTGCCGAGAGGATCTTCGATTTCTCCGCCACCCGCGTCGGCTCAAGCACCGTGCCGGCATTGCCGGCATAGGTGACAATCGAGACGGTATCGTCGGGTTTCAGCCTGTTGACCAGCAGCCGGAAGGCGCTCTTCAAAAGCGGCAGCTTGTCCGGCTCGTCCATCGACCCCGAGACGTCGATCAGGAAGACCAGATTGGCGTGCGGCACGGTCGCCGGCGCGATGTCATAGCCCTTGATCGCCACATGCAGCAATTCCGTATCGTGATTCCACGGGGTCGGCATCACAGTCACCGTCGCCTTGAAGGGCTGGTCGGCTTTGTCAGGACCCGGCCAGTCATAGGGGAAATAATTGATCATCTCCTCGACGCGAACCGATTGCGGATCGGGCAGCGCGCCGCCCGTCAGCGACCTGCGAACGAAGGAATAGGAGGCGCTGTCGACATCGGCGGAGAAGGTCGAGACCGGATCGGTCGCCACGCTCTTGATCGGATTTGCCGCGGCATTGGCAAAGCGTTCGCGATCAGCTTCGACTTGAATCTGTACACGCCCTTCCCCAGGTGGAACAGGCGAGGGGGCGACCGCCATCGGTTCGGCGAACTGTTGCTGGGAGGCAATGCCGGGAGCGGCCGGCGCGGCGCGCTTGGCCGCGCCGAGTGCCGCAGCGGAGCCCTCGGACTTGTTCGTCAGAGTAGCGATCTCGCCGGCATCGAATTCAGACGTCTGCGGCGCAACGGGTTTCGCGGCAGTCTGCTGCTCCTTGTCCTGGAGGACTTGGGCACTATCGGTCGCCGATGATTGAGCCGGCCGATTCTCTTCGGCCGGCGCCTCAGAAAGTTGAGGTGCGACCGTGGCGGGCTCAGCCGGCTTCGGCGCACTATTTTGCGAAACATTGTCAGCGAGCTTTTCCTGGTCGACGATCGGCAATCCGCCGCGGCTCAGCTCGAAGGTGAGATACCCGGCGACGGGAATGACGAGCAGCGTCGCAAGGGCTGAACCGGCGAGGAATTTCTTGTTCATGGCAGGGCTCCATATCCAGTTGATGATGGAGCTTTGACGCCAGCCCTTCGCATTTCCTTGGGGCGCCGGCGCATTATTTTCCGCGGTGTCGAAGGCCTGCATCGCCGCGGCAAGCGCACGCGCGCGCGCCTCCGGATCGGCTGCCGGCGGTGTCAGGCGGGAGAGCTTTTCCAGTTCCTTGTCCACGGTCATACCTCTTCCTTGCCGAGCACTGTTTTCAGCCTCTTGCGCGCCTCATGAACCTGCCAGGACACGGTCGCCTCCGAGCAGCCCATGACATCGGCGGCCGCGGAATGGCTGAGGCCTTCGCCGTAAACCAGCAGCACGGCGTCGCATTGCCGTTCCGGCAAAGCGCGCACGGCGGCCCATAATTCGCTCGACAGTTCGTCGTCATTTCCATCAGGTGCATCCGGCTGCGGTTCAGCGGCGTAAGCGCGAAATGCATGCTCTTCCCGGGCAAGCTTACGCCTATGGTCGCGGGCAGCGTTAAGCGTCAGCGTATAGAGCCAGGTCCTGAAGCGGCTGGCGCCACGAAAGCTGCGGATGGCGGCGCCGAGCTTGACGCAGACCTCCTGGGCGATGTCGTCGGCATCCGTGGAACTGCCCGACCAGCGCCACGCCGTCGCGTGGACGAAGTCATAATGGCGCGAGACCAGTTGCCCGAAGGCCTCCCGGTCGCCGCCCTGCGCTCGTTCTATGAGCTCCGCATCCAATTGCGCACCTACCCCAAGCCATCCGGCACGATGTTATTTCGAGATTGAGACGTTTCTCCGATGGCTTTCCTTGGGTCGGCGACGAAAAAATTATCAGATTTTTTGAAAAAGCGGCGAAGCCTGGAAATACAGGGTCAAATAATGAAGCGTCGCGACATCCTTGGGTCGCGGCCAGACAGATTGCCTCCGACGCAAAGGCGCATGATAAGCGCAGAGTCGGCCAGGGACATGGATCTTCGTGTCCCAAATCGAAAGGACCCTGCATGTCCGCTCCCACGGCTATGCCCACCGAAAAGGGCATCCTGCAATTTCTCGAGATCTGCGATAGCTTCTATCCCGCCGACGCCGTCGAAGCGTCGGTCGAGCAGCAGCGGCATTGGTACGATGCTCTGTGCGCGCGCTTCGACCGCCCGCTGCCCCCTGATATGATCTTTGCGGACGGCATGGTCCAGCGCATCCCGATCCGGCGCTACCGGCCGCGCAAAATCCACACCCGGACCGTTCTGCTCTATCTTCATGGCGGCGGTTTCGTCGTCGGTTCGCTGGAGAGCCATCACGCCATCTGCGCGGAGATCGCCGATTTTGTCGGTGCGGAACTCGTTTCCGTCGATTACCGGCTGGCCCCCGAATATCGCTGGCCGGCGCAGACGGATGACGGCTTCGCGGTGTTGAAGCATCTGCTTTCCGCCAACAACAAAGTCGTGCTGATCGGCGACAGCGCCGGCGGCAATCTGGCGGCGGGCCTCGCCTTGCGGGCACGCGACGAGGACCTATCCGGCATCGTCGGCCAGGTTTTGATCTATCCGGCGCTCGGCGGTGACCTCGATGCGGGCTCCTATGTCGAGATGGCTAAGGCGCCTGGCCTGACGACGGCCGATGTCGCCTATTATCGCGAGATCCTGCAGGCGCCGGCAAGCAATGAGATCGCAGAACCGCTGCGTGCATCTTCGGTTGCCGGGCTGCCGCCGGCCTTCATCACCGTCGCGCATTTCGATCCGCTCCGAGACGATGGCCGGCACTATGCCACCCGGCTTGCAGCGGCAGGGGTCGAGGTCTGGTTTCGGGAGGAGCCGCAGATGGTGCATGCCTGGCTGCGCGCCCGCCACATGAGCGAGGGCGCAGGCGACGGTTTCCGCGCCGTTTGCGAGGCCGTCCGGCACTTCGCGGTGCCCTGACGATCACATCAGGTCACGCGCAATCCGCTTTTCCGCAAAGTCCTTTTCGAAGATCTGCACGTCATCCTCAAAAGCGGTCACCACGGCACTGATGATCCACTCGGTCCTGGTGCAAGCAATCTGCGCGGTCGCAACGGTGCGCACGAACCACTCCGCCCGGCGCATGTCGCAGATCCAGGTCGACGTCCCGGTCATCGACAGCGGATCGTCGGGTGAAATCGACCAGATTTCCTCCCGCAATTGCCGGGTCGAGAGACCTGTCGCAGGGTGTTCGGTGAGCCCGGTATCCTCGTGGATGTGATATTCCGTTCGATTGGCTGAGAGGTCGCGGACCACCTGCCGCTTCGTCGCGGCGGCCGCGTGCTCGATGTATTTCGGCAGCGGATCGGGATTGGCCGGTTCCTTGATGTCGATCCGCTGGTGCTCGCCGAGCATCGGCAGCCCCAGGCCGAGTGCCGCGATATCGACCTCGATGCCCTCGTCATCAGGCGGCGGCAGGATCATCGGCCAATAGGCGGTGGAAAGCGAAAGGCGGATGCGATGCCCCTTGCGGAAGCGATAACCGCAGGCATCGAGCACGAGCCGGATCGACACTCGCTCGCCCGGTATCAGCGGTTTGGGATCCGTATTGCCGTCCCGGTGGGTGAGATTGACGACGCCGAAGGCGACACGCATTGCCGTGCCATCCGGATGGACGTCGATGAGCCGGGCACAGAGGTTTCCGCCCGCCGCCCGGGAGCGCAGTGCAAGCGTCAGCACCGGCCGGCCGAGATAGTCGTAATCGCCGGCAAGTGGCATCGTATCGAAGACCAGCGAGCCGGCATCGTCCGAGCGTTGATCGATCGCCATTTCGGCGTCGGGCTTCAGCGTGAAATATTCACCGGATGCCGTCCCGGTGTCGAGCGGAGAGCGGAGATAGACGGGATGTTCGGGCGCGTGCGGAATCGGCATGCCTTCCGTCAGCTTGCCGAACTGCTCGACATAGAAGCACTGCATCTGTGGCGGCGACCAGACGTCCTTGGCGACCCAGAAACCCGGATCGCTGTTACGTCGCGGGGCAGGGCGGACGGAATCGAGAATATAGGCGCGGGCCTGCGGCAAGGTGTCGATGCCATTGTCCTCGCCACGCAGCCATTTGTTCCACCAGGCGATTGCTTCGCCATGGAAATCCATGCGCGGCTTCGGCCAGGCGAAATGCGGATATTTGTGAACCCAGGGGCCGATCAGTGCCTTTGCCTTGCTGCCCAGGCCCTCGACCGCCATCAGAGGCGTATTGCGATAGCCGTCGGCCCAGCCCGCAATGACCAGCGTCGGGATTTCGACGCGGGAAAAATCCTCTGAGATCGAGCCATGACGCCAGAAATCATCGCGCCGCTGGTGGACCAGCCAGTCCTCCATGAAGAAGGGTTCGCCCGCCAGGCGTTCCAGCCACATCTCCTTCCAGCGCTCGCCGGCAAGTGCTGGATCGGGCGGACGCGACTGGTAACCGAGCATCGTCGCCGCCCAGGAGAGCTGGGCGGAGAGATGGCAGCCGTTCTTGTAGTGGATGTCGTCATTGTAGCGGTCGACGGTCGAGGCGATCGAGATGAGGGCCTTGAGCGCCGGCGGGCGCAATGCCGCGACCTGCAGGCTGTTGAAACCGCCCCAGGAGATGCCCATCATGCCGACCGCGCCGTTCGACCATGGCTGCGCGGCAATCCAGGCGATCAGCTCACAGGCATTGGCAAGCTCGCTTTCGGTGTATTCGCCGTCGATGACCCCGTCGGATTCTCCGGATCCGCGGATATCGACGCGCACGCCGGCAATGCCTGCGGCCGCAAATTCGGGATAGGTCGACTCATCCCTGAGGCAAGTTCCGTCTCGCTTGCGATAGGGCAGGAATTCGAAGACGGCAGGAACGGGATCTTCCCTAGCGCCATCCGGCATCCAGATGCGCGCGGCAAGCCGCGTCCCATCCTTCAGCGTAATCCATTCATTCTCGATGGTGGTGAAGCCGCGCGAGGTCATGCTCATTCCCTAGTGTACATTCAGTTGCCCGCGCTTTCCATGCGCCGCGTGGCGAGCACCCGTTCCAGCCAGCCGATTTCCATCTCCGGTACGGATTTCAGGAGCAAATCGGTGTAGTCGTCAAAGGGCGGCGACAGCGCCGTCGATTTCGGGCCGAAGCGCACCAGCTTGCCGCGATGCATCACCGCCACGCTGTCGGCGATCGCCCGGACGATGGCGATGTCGTGGGTGATGAATATATAGGACAGCTGCTCTTCCTCCTGCAGGCGCAGCAGCAACTTAAGGATGCCCTCCGCCACCAGCGGATCGAGCGCCGAAGTCGGCTCGTCGCAGAGGATGAGTTCGGGCTTGGCGGCCAGCGCTCTGGCGATCGCCACGCGCTGCTTCTGGCCGCCGGAGAGTTCGGCCGGGTAGCGATCGACGAAGCCGTTGCCCATTTCGATCTGGTCGAGCAATTCCTTGACCCGCGCGGTCTTCTCGGCGCCTCTGAGGCCATAGTAGAAAGTCAGCGGGCGGCCGATGATGTCACGAACCGTCTGCCGCGGGTTCATCGCCGTATCGGCCATCTGGTAGATCAACTGGATTCGCCTGAGGTCGTCGTTCGGCCGGCTCTTCAGACCCGGCATCAGCGGCTTGCCGTCAAAGACGATGCGCCCGCTGCTCGGCGGCAACAGGCCGGTGATGACGCGCGCCAGGGTCGATTTGCCCGAGCCGGATTCGCCGACCACCGCAAGCGTCTGTCCCTTCGGCACATGCAGCGTGACATCGTGCAGCACTTTGAAGCCGTTGGAATATTCGGCACTGACATTCTCCACCTTGAGAAGTGCCGTGGACTGGTCGGCAGCTTCCTCGCGATAGGCCTGCCTGACATTGACGAGGGCGCGCGTATAATCCTCCCGCGGTGCCTCGATGATCTGCTGGACGCTGCCATATTCGACTTGTTTGCCATGGCGCAGGACCATGATGTCGTCGGAAATCTGAGCGACGACGGCGAGGTCGTGGGTAATATAAAGGGCGGCGGTGTGGGTTTCCTCGATCGCATGCTTGATCGCCGCCAGCACGTCGATCTGCGTGGTGACGTCGAGCGCCGTGGTCGGTTCGTCGAAGACGATCAGTTCGGGATTGGAGCAGAGCGCCATCGCCGTCATCGCCCGCTGCAGCTGGCCGCCGGAGACCTGGTGGGCAAAACGCTCGCCGAAGCTTTCCGGATTGGGCAGACCCAAAACGCGGAATAGATAAAGGGCACGCTTGCGCGCCTCTTCCTTGCTCATCAAACCATGTTTGACCGACGCTTCGATCACCTGATCGCCGAGCCTATGCGCCGGATTGAAGGCAGCGGCGGCCGATTGCGCGACATAGCAGACCCGGGCGCCACGAATCTTTCGGATGCCATTCTTGCCGAGTGCCAGGATATCGGCGCCGGCGAGCCGCACCTCGCCGCCGGTGATTTCCGCGCCGCCCCGGCCATAGGCGAGCGCGGAGAGGCCGATCGTCGATTTGCCGGCGCCGGATTCGCCGATCAGGCCGAGCACCTTGCCCTTCTGCAGGTCGAAGGAAACGCCGTCGACGATCGTCACCCGCCTGGGCGGTTCGCCCGGCGGATAGCTGGTGGCTTCGATCTTCAGATTGCGAACGGAAAGAAGCTCAGGCATCGCCGCGCCCTCCCTTGAGGCTGGATGTGCGTTTCAGGAGCCAATCGACGACGAGGTTGACGCAGACGGCAAGCACAGCGATCGCAGTGCCCGGCACAAGTGCTGCCGATATGCCGAAAATGATGCCGTCCTTGTTGTCCTTGACCATGCCGCCCCAATCGGCCGCGGGCGGCTGAATGCCGAGGCCGAGGAAGGACAGCGTCGAGAGGAAGAGGATCGAGAAGGCGAAGCGCAGCCCGAACTCGGCCAGCAGCGGCGACAGCGTGTTCGGCAGGATCTCGCGGAAGATGATCCAGAGCTTGCCTTCGCCGCGCAGCTTGGCCGCCTCGACGAATTCCATCACCGCGACATCGAGTGCCACGGCGCGGCCGAGACGGTAGACGCGGGTGGAATCGAGGATCGCCATGACAAGGATCAGCACGATGAGGTTTTGCGGCAGCACCGCAAGCACGACCAGCGCGAAGATCAGCGTCGGGATCGACATCATCAGATCGTTGAAGCGCGAAAACACCGTGTCGATGATGCCGCGCGAGACGGCAGCGGTGAAGCTCAGAATGATGCCGAGCGAGAAGGAGATGACGGTCGCGGCGGACGAGACCAGCAGCGTCGTGCGCGCACCGTAGATCAGACGTGAGAGGATGTCGCGGCCGAGATTGTCGAGGCCAAAGACGTAATTCGCGTCGGCAGGCGCCCAGACGTCGCCGACGACCTGGGTCTCGCCATAAGGAGCGATCCAGGGAGCAAAGATCGCGAAGATGAAGGCGACGGCGATACCGGTCATGCCGATCCAGGCGGTGATGGGGATGTCTCTCAATCTCATCGCGGATGCCTCAGCCGGGGATTGGCGATAATCGCGAGGATATCGGCCGTCATGTTGAGGAAGATGTAGACGGCCGCGAAGATCAGGCCGCAGGCCTGCACCACGGGCATGTCGCGCACGGTGACCGCATCGACCATATATTGCCCCATGCCGGGATAGACGAAGACCACCTCGACGACGACGACGCCGACGACGAGATAGGCGAGGTTCAGCGCGACGACATTGATGATCGGCGCCAGCGCATTGGGGGCGGCGTGCTTGACGATCGCGCGGAAGGCGCTGAGGCCCTTCAGCTCTGCCGTCTCCATATAGGCCGACGACATGACGGAGAGGATCGCGGCGCGTGTCATGCGCATCATATGCGCGAGCACGACGAGCACGAGGGTTGCCGTCGGCAGCGCGATCGCCTTCAACCGCTCGACGAAGCCCATGCTGTCATAGACCGTTGCCGGAAAGGTCGCCATGCCGAACTTCACCGCGAAGAACAGGATCAGCAGATAGCCGATGAAGAATTCCGGCAGTGAGATCGCCGCAAGCGAGATGATGTTGATGATCTTGTCCGGCAGGCGATTGCGGAAATGCACCGAGAACATGCCGAGGCCGACGGCGAGCGGCACGGAGATGACAGCTGCGAAACCCGCCAGGAAAAGCGAATTGCCGAGACGTTTTCCGATCTGCTCGCTCACCGAATTCTTGCTGGCCCAGGAAGTGCCGAAATCCCCCTGGACGGCGTTGCCGAGCCACTCGACATAGCGCGTCGTCACCGGGCGGTTCAGCCCGAGATCCTGACGGATATTGGCAACGGCCTGCGGCGTCGCCGACTGGCCGAGATAGGTGGTGGCAAAATCGCCGGGCAGGGCTTCCAGGCCGCCGAAGATCAGGATGGAAACGGCAAAAAGCAGGACGAGGCTGAGCACGAACCGCTCGAGGATAAGGGCCAGCAGCGGAAAACGCTGCCGGAACCGGAGGCCGGGCAAGATGCCTGGGGCAGGATTGGTCATGGCGAGGACCTCGCGCTAAAACGGCGGGAGGACCGCGGGTTTCGTCCCACGGTCCCGGCTTCGTTGGAGATCGGAGGGGCAAACGCCCCTTTTACCCTCAGGCGTCCAGCCAGACGCGGGTTGCGACGTAGCCGTTCGACATGTCGTTGCCGATGTCGTGGACATAACCCTTCACCTGTTTGGTGGAGGCGTTCACGAAATCGTTGAACATCGGCAGGATCACGCCGCCCTCGTCGCGCACCATCATCGCCATGGCGCGGTACAGCTCCTTGCGTTTGGCTTCATCAAGCTCGGAACGGGCCTGCAGCAGCAGCTTGTCGAAGTCGGGGCGCTTGAACTTGGTGTCGTTCCAGTCCGCCGTCGAGAGATAGGCAGTGGAATACATCTGGTCCTGCGTCGGACGGCCACCCCAATAGGAGGTCGAGAAGGGCTGGACGTTCCAGACGTTGGTCCAGTAGCCGTCGCCCGGTTCGCGCTTGACCTCGATCTCGATGCCGGCCTTCTTGCAGCTTTCCTGATAGAGGACAGCCGCATCGACACCGCCGGGAAAGGCGACTTCCGAAGTGCGCAGGAGGACCGAGCCGCTATGGCCTGACTTCTTGTAGTGGAAAGCAGCCTTGTCGGGATCGTAAACGCGCTGCTCGATGCCCTCGGGAAACAGCGCATAGGTGCTGTTGATCGGGAAATCGTTGCCGACCTTGCCGTAGCCGCCGAGGATCTTCTGCACCATGGTCTCACGGTCCATGGCGTATTTGAGGGCCAGGCGCAGATCGTTGTTGTCGAACGGCGCCTTGTCGCAATGCATGATGAAGACGTAGTGGCCGCGGCCGGCGGTCGAGAGGATCTCGACATTGGGTGCGCGTTTCAGCATGTTGACGGTCTTCGGGTCGACGCGGTTGATATAGTGCACCTGGCCTGATGAGAGGGCCGCGATGCGGGCCGTGGCGTCGTTCATGCCGATGATCTCGATCGAATCGACATAACCCCGGTCGGTTCGCCAGTCGTCCTTGTTCTTCTCGAAGGTGGCGCGCACGCCCGGCTCGAAGCTCGTCATCTTGTAGGGGCCGGTGCCGATCGAGGCGAGGGGATCGTCGACGCCGCCATTCGGCTGGATGACCAGATGGTAGTCGGACAGCAGCAGCGGCATGTCGGCATTGCCTTCGCTGAGTGTCAGCACGAGATTGCCGCCATCGGCCTTGATTTCCTTGATCGAGCCGAGAACGCCGAGCGCGCCGGATTCCGACTTTGCGTCGGTATGGCGCTTCAACGTCGCAACGACGTCGTCGATCGTCATCTCTTTGCCGTTGTGGAACTTGACGCCCTTGCGGATCTTGAAGGTCCAGGTGGCCGCGTCCTTCGACGGCTCCCAGGATTCGGCCAGCGACGGGACGGCGGCACCCGTCAGCGGATCGGATTCGACCAGCATGTCGCCCCAGCAGCGGCCGATGCAGAACATGACTTGCGACAGGAACTTTGCCGGATCCTTGGAATCGGTGGCTGCACCGCCTTCGAGGCCGAGCTTCAGGTGGCCGCCGCGTTTTGGTTCGGCAGCTTCAGCGCTTTCGGTGAAGAGCTTGTCGGCGACGGCAAGTGTGATGCCCGCCGCCATGGCGCGTCCCATGAATTCGCGGCGGCTGAGCCCGCCGGCGGTGACGCGGCTTGTCAGATATTTCGTGTAGTCGTTCATTCCCCAGTTCCTTCTTTATGGTGCGTTGACAGAACTTCCGGGCGGGTTCGCAGGCGGTTTCCTCTCCACCTCCGGTGCCCGCATCATGCGGGAAAATGCTGCGGTTGCAGCCGCCTCCTTATTCTCCTTTCCAAATGGGGCTTCGCTTCTCGGCGAAAGCCCGCGCGCCTTCCAATTGGTCTTCGCTCGAATAGAGCCTGTCGACGGTCGCAAACTGCCGTTTGGTGATCTTGTTCATGGCAGTCTGAAACGTCGAACCCTCCGCTTCGCGGACGATTTCCTTGATGGCCGCATAAACGAGCGGCGGCCCGCTTTCGAGCAGGCGGGCAAGCTCCCAGGCTCTCTCCATCAGCCGCGTGGCCGGCAGGACCTCGTTGACGAAACCCCAGCGATGCGCTTCGTGAACGTCGAGCCAGCGTCCCGTCAAAAGCATGTCCATGGCGATGTGGTAGGGGATGCGTTTCGGCAGCTTGATCGAGGCCGCATCGGCAACCGTGCCGGAGCGGATTTCCGGCAGGGCGAAGGTCGCATGCTCGGCGGCGATGATCAGGTCTGATGAAAGCGCGATCTCCAGTCCGCCGCCGCAACAGATGCCGTTGACCGCACAAATGACCGGCTTGTTGAGATCGCGCAGCTCCTGCAGCCCGCCGAAGCCGCCGACGCCATAATCGCCGTCGACCGCATCGCCTGATGCTGCCGCCTTAAGGTCCCATCCGGCGCAAAAGAATTTCTCGCCCGCGCCCGACACGATCGCGACACGCAGTTCAGGATCGTCACGGAAGTCACGGAAGATCAATCCCATGGCACGGCTGGTCGCAAGGTCGATGGCATTCGCCTTCGGCCGGTCGATGACGACTTCCAGCACTCCGCCGTCCTGTCGTGCGCGAATGGGATCGTTCAACCTATGCTACCTCCTCCGCCGTATGAGAGCATCGGCTGCGGCAACACCGCGCCCCTCGGGAAGAACCATCAACGGATTAATGTCCAGTTCCTCCAGGCATGCCGCGTTCATTACGACATAATCCGCCGCTGCTGCGATAGCGGCGACCGCGGCGTCGAGATCGCCTTTCGGCGCTCCGCGATAGCCATAGATCAATTTTGTTAGTCTGAGGCGAGAAATCGCCGCATGAATCTCGGTTTTCTTCGCCGGAAGCGGCAAGATGACGGAGTCCTCGAGCAATTCGACGAAGATTCCGCCCGCTCCAACGGTGAGCGACAATCCGAAGACAGGGTCGCGGGTGGCGCCGACAATGAGCTCGGCGACCGGCGGATCGATCATCTTCTCGACGAGGTATCCGGCATTCGACGGCATTTTCGCCGCCGCGTTCGAAACAGCCTGACTATCCCTGAGGTTGAGCGCGACGGCGCCGGCCTCGGTCTTATGGGCAATGCCGAGAGCCTTCAGCACGACGGGGAAACCGAGCCGTTCGGCCTGCTCGGCCGCTTCACGGGGAGAAAAAGCCTGCAGCCCCCAGGGAACAGGGAGGCCGCAGGCAGCAAGTTCCGTCTTCGCATCGGCTTCCGTCAGCGTCTCGATTTCGCCGTCCATGGACGGCACGTCGAGCAGCGGCAGGGGAGGCGAGCGATCCCAGACCTTGCCAATACCGGCAGCGACTTCCGCCGCAATGATGGCTTCGTCGATGCCCGAGAAGGCGACGATGCCATTCGCCATCAGCCGATCGGCGATCGGTTCCGGCATATTCTCGGGAAGGGTCGCCAGAAGGCCGGCCAGCGCACCGGTGGCAGTGGCGGCGGCGATAACCGCGTCCGCCGTCGTCGCCCATTCGGCCGCATCACAGCGATCACCGCGCGGAAAATCGAGGACGACGAGATTGAGGGCATAGCCGCCTTCGAACATGGCGCTGAAGGCTTCGGTCTGGCGGGCGAGATCGCCCCAGACGAAGGTGTGGTAATCGAGCGGATTGGAAAGCGTCACCATCTCGCCGAGGACCCGCCGCAGACGCGGCAATTGTCGCGGCTGCAGCGCAGGGAATTCGACATTGCGGCCGACGGCGGCATCCGCCATCAGCGAGGCCTCGCCACCCGAGCAGCTCATGGACGAGATCGAATGCCCCGGGAGGGGGCCGGCGACATGCAGCAGCTTCAGGGTTTCCAGCAATGCCGGCAGGCTTTGGACACGGCCGATGCCGAGCCGGGCAAGCACAGCATCGGCCACCGCATCGCTGCCGGCGAGAGAGGCGGTGTGCGACACCGCCGCATGTCTTGCCTGCTCTGATCTGCCGACCTTCAGCACGACGACCGGCTTCTTGGACCGGCGAGCAATGGCAGCCAGGCGTTCGAGGCTGGAGAGCTCGCCGAAACCTTCGACATGCAGGCCGACCGCCGTGACACGCGGATCGTCGATCAATGCGGAGGCGATATCGGCAAGCGATGTCTGAGCCTGGTTGCCTGCCGTGACCATATAGGCGATCGGCAGCCCGCGTGTCTGCATGGTCAGGTTGATGGCGATATTGGAGGACTGCGTGAGGATCGCGACGCCGCATTTGCTGCGCTTCATGCCGTGCTGGTCGGGCCAGAGCAGCGCACCGTCGAGACCGTTGATCAGCCCATAACAATTGGGACCGAGGATCGGCATATCGCCGGCCGCCGTCAGCAGCGCCTGCTGCAGCTCGGCACCGTCCTCGAGTTCACCCGTCGCCTCGCTGAAGCCCGACGCATAACAGACCGCGCCGCCGGCGCCGGCCTGCGAAAGGCTGCGGACGATCTCGACGGTGAGCGTCCTGTTGACGCCGACGAAGGCGGCGTCCGGTGCCGAAGGCAGATCGGAGACCGAGCGATAACAGGGCCGTCCGAGCACCTCGTCGAGGTGGGGATGGACAGGCCAGATCTTTCCGGCAAAATCCATGCGGTCGCATTGCTCGATCACCCGGCGCGCCTCGCGGCCGCCGAAGACGGCGATCGTTTGCGGTCTGAGCAGGCGGTCGAGCACGCGAGATGTCATCGGCTCACGCTCCCAGTGGTCTGAGCAGGTCGCGGCTGATGATATGCCGCTGGATTTCGGAAGTGCCGTCCCAGATGCGCTCGACACGCGCATCGCGCCAGAAGCGGGCGAGCGGCAGGTCGTCCATCAGTCCCATGCCGCCGAAGATCTGGATCGCCTCGTCGGTGACGCGGCCGAGCATTTCGGAGGCATAGAGCTTGGCCGAGGCGATCTGCCGGTCCGCGGGCAGGCCGGCATCGAGCCGCCAGGCGGCTGACAGCGTCAGCCAGTCGGCCGCGTCGATCTCGGTGATCATGTCGGCAAGCTTGAACGATACGCCCTGATTGGCGCCGATCGGCTTGCCGAATTGCTTGCGCTCGGCGGCATAGGGCAGGGCCAGATCGAAGACGCGCCGCGCCCGGCCGACGCAGGTGGCGGCAACCGTCAGCCGTGTGCCGTATAGCCATTGGTTGGCGATATCGAAGCCGCGATGCACCTCGCCCAGCACTTGGGCTTCGGGGATGCGGCAATCCTCGAAGCTCAGCGTGCAGTTGTGGTAGCCGCGATGCGAAACGGAATCGTAGCCTTTGAGGACTTCGAAGCCCGGCGTGCCACGATCCACGAGGAAGGCGGTGATCTTCTTCTTGATGCCTTTCGGCGTTTCCTCCTCGCCGGTCGCGGCAAAGACGATGACGAAATCGGCGACATCGGCATGCGAAATAAAGTGTTTCGTGCCGTTCAGGATGAAGTCGCCGCCGTCGCGGCGGGCTGAGCATTTCATGCCGCGCATATCGGAACCGGCGTCCGGCTCGGTTATCGCGAGCGCATCGATCTTCTCGCCGCGCACCGCAGGCAGGAGATAGCGTTCGCGCTGCTCGCCTTCGCAGGCCATGAGAATGCCGGAGGGCCGGCCGAAGAAAACCGTCAGGCCCATGGAGCCGCGCCCGAGCTCCCGCTCGACCAGCGTGAAGGTGACATGGTCGAGGCCGGCGCCGCCGACCTCTTCCGGAAAATTGCAGGCGTAGAAGCCGAGATCGATGCATTTACGCCGGATTTCGGCTCCGAGCTCCGGCGGAACGATACCGGTACGCTCGACCTCGTTCTCATGCGGATAGATCTCCGCTTCCACGAAGGCGCGGACCGTGTTGACGATCATTTCCTGTTCTTCGCTGAGGCCGAAATCCATGCCGATCCTCCTACCGTCTCTCACCGACGTGACGGCCGACGCCTTCAGGCGCTGCCAACTCCGCATGGGCTCTGGCGATCGCCTTCGCCTTGTCGAGGACGCCAGCCGGCGCCGGCGCGGCTTTGCCCGCCTTGCTGTCGACATGCAGCAACATATGCTCGGCGGTGGCAAGAGCCTCGCCGGTCGCCGTATCGTGAAGCGTATGGAAGACATGCAGCCGCTTTTCGTCGACGGACAGGATCTGGCAGGTCGAATGGATCGCCTGGCCGAGCTTCGCCTCGCCGAGATGGCGGATATGGGTTTCCACCGTATAGTAGCTCTGCCCCGCCTCGACATAGGCGAAATCGACGCCGATGAGGCGCAGCAGCGCATCCGATGTATCGCCGAAAACCTGCAGGTAGCGGTGCTCGGTCATATGGCCGTTGTAGTCGACCCAGGCAGGGCTGACCTTCGTCTCGACGAGCCTCAGCGGCTTCGACGGATCGAAAGACGCGGTCGTCCCGCCGCCTGCTGCCCAGAGCGATTGCTCGAAATCCTTCAAGAGCTTGCCGGCGCCCCAGCCCTTGCCGCCATCGCCGCCCTTGAGGGCTTGCAGGATGCCGACCAGGTTTTCGTCGCGGATGCGTTCGAGTTCACGGATCGAAAGACCGGCCGCCTGCTCGTCGGATTGCTGGCCAATCTTTTCGATCAGCGCGTCGTCGAGATCGACGACATCGGTGAGCTTGGTCCAGGGCCAGGCAAGGCAGGGGCCGAACTGGGCGAGGAAGTGGCGCATCCCAGCCTCGCCGCCGGCGATGCGATAGGTCTGGAACAGGCCCATCTGCGCCCAGCGCAGGCCGAAAGAGTAGCGGATGACATCATCGAGCGTCTCGACGGTGCAGATATCGTCGTGGATCAGCCACAGGGCCTCGCGCCAGAGTGCTTCGAGCAGCCGGTCGCCGACGAAGGCCTCGATCTCCTTGGCGATATGGACGCCCTTCATGCCGATCGGCGCCAGTCTTTCCATCGCCGCCTTGATGGTCGCGGCCGAGGTCTTCTCACCACCGACGATTTCGACCAGCGGCAAGAGATAGACGGGATTATAGGGATGGGCGACGAAGAGGCGCTCGGGATGCTTCATGTCGCGTTGCAAATCGGTCGGCAGCAGGCCTGAGGTGGAAGAGCCGATCAGCGCATCCGGCCGCGCCGCGGCATCGATTTGCGTTAGCACACCACGCTTGAGATCGAGCCTTTCCGGCACGCTTTCCTGAATCCAGTCGGCGCCGGCGACAGCTTCCTCCAGCGTCTTGCAGAAGGTGAGCCTGCCGCGCGGCGGCAGGGGTGCACCGGTCAGCATGGCATAGGCCTTTTCGGCATTGGCGATCACTTCGCCGACGATGCGGCCCGCCTCCGGATGCGGGTCGAACACATCAACGTCGATGCCGGCCAGCAGAAAACGCGCGATCCATCCGCCGCCGATGACGCCGCCGCCGATACAAGCTGCCTTGTTGATCCCTGTCATGCCGTCCTCAGCGCTTCGTCAGTTTAAGTTTCTTGCGGACGTCTTCCGGGCCGATGATCCGGGCGCCCATGCCTTCGACCACCTGCACGGCCTTTTCGACGAGCTGCGCATTGGTGGCGACCTGGCCCTTGCCGACGAAGAGATTGTCCTCCAGGCCGACGCGCACGTTGCCGCCGGCCAGAACCGCCGCTGCCGGATAGGCCATGGCGTTGCGGCCGATCGAAAAGGCCGAGAAGGTCCAGCTTTTCGGTACGTTGTTGACCATCGCCATGAAGGTGTTGAGATCATCGGGCGCGCCCCACGGAATGCCCATGCAGAGCTGGATCAGCACCGGATCTTCGATCAGGCCTTCCTCGGCAAGCTGCTTGGCGAACCAGAGGTGGCCGGTGTCGAAGGCCTCGATCTCCGGCCGCACGCCGAGATCGGTCATCTTCTTCGCCATGGCCCGCAGCATCGCCGGCGTGTTGGTCATGACATAGTCGCCGAGATTGAAATTCATCGTGCCGCAGTCGAGCGTGCAGATTTCGGGCAGGCATTCGGCGACATGGCTGACGCGCTCGGTGGCGCCCGCCATGTCAGTGCCCTTCGGATTGAGGGGAAGGGGGCTTTCGACATCGCCGAAGATCAGATCCCCGCCCATGCCGGCGGTGAGATTGAGGACGACGTCGACATCCGCCGAGCGGATGCGGTCGGTGACCTCCTTGTAGAGATCGTTGCGGCGGCTGGCGGCCCCCGTTTCCGGATCGCGGACATGGCAGTGAACAACAGCCGCCCCAGCCTTGGCGGCGTCGATCGCGGAATCCGCGATCTGCTTGGGAGTGATGGGAACGTGGCTGGATCTGGAAACCGTATCGCCGGCGCCGGTGACGGCACAGGTAATGAAGACATCGCGGTTCATCGCAAGAGGCATGTTTTTGTTCTCCCCGTCTTGACCGCATTACGCGACAGGCCGGGCAGCGATGCTTTGCATTTTCAGATGCAATTGATACATTATCGGAATTCTTGGGGAGATAACCTTGCTGCAGCGCTCGACGGAACGGCTCGATATCGATCTTCTTATCCTGCCGGACACCAACCTGATCCTGATCGCCTCGGTCATCGAGCCGCTGCGCGGCGCCAATCGCATTTCCGGCAGCGAACTCTATCGCTGGCGGCTGCTGACCCCGGACGGGGAGCCGGTCCCGACCACCAGCAATATCGCCGTGCCCGTCCAGGGGATTTTTCGGGCGATGACCGAGGATGCGCCGCTTTTCGTGCTGGCCAGTTACAACTGGCGGAAAAGCGCGACGCCGGCGCTGAAGATGCAGCTCTCCCAGGCTGCCCGCTACCGCAGGATGATTGCCGGCATCGAATCCGGCACATGGCTGCTGGCCGAGGCAAGCCTGCTCGACGGGCTGCCGGCGACCGTCCACTGGGAGGACTATGAGGATTTTGCGTTGGCCTATCCGCAGGTGCGAGCCGTCAAGGATCGTTTCGTTATCGACGGCAAACGGCTGACGACCTCAGGCTCGCTTCCGACCGTCGACCTGATGCTGGAGGTGATCCGGCAGCGGCAGGGTTATTCGCTGGCGCTCGAAGTCAGCCGGCTGTTCCGCTATGAGCAGCCGTCCTTCCATGCCGATGAGCCGCTCTCCGCGGCTTCGGCCGGGTTGCGTATGCACGATCCCCGCGTGGCGCAGGCAGTAAAACTGATGGAGGAGCATATCGAGCAGCCCCTGATCCTCACGCGGCTCGCCCGCCGGGTGGGCATCAGCGCCCGGCATCTGCAGGATCTTTTCCAGCAGAGCATTGGCGCGCCGCCGCATGTGCATTATCTCGCCCTGCGCCTGAACGCAGCCCGGCGCAAGGTGATCGAGACGACAGCCTCCTTCGCTGATATCGCGGCGGCGACCGGCTTCAACTCGGCCTCGGCCTTTGCCAGGAGCTACCGGGCGAGTTTTTCCGAAAGCCCGTCCGAGACGCGCCGCCGCTTGCGCCGCCGCATCACACCGACGTAGGCTGGAAGGCGTCTCGCAACATATCCGCTAGTTCGCGAACTGCCTCACTGGATCGGTAGGGATTGCGCCGGAGCACGACTTTCGAGGAATCGACCGGCGGAAAACCGTCTTCGGCGGTGAGCTCGCGGCAGCCGGGCGGAATGTTGCTGCGGCACAGCGTGGTAACGGCAAGGCCCGCGGTGACGGCATTCTTCAGCCCCGAGCCGGTATCGGCGATGAAGGCGATCCGGTAATTGCGGCCGATCTGCTCAAGCGATCGGAGCGCATAATCGCGCGACCATGCGGAATTGCGATAGGTCGCAATCGGCAGGGGATCAATGTCGTGCAGCCGATGAACCATTGAAGTAACCCAGACTGTGGGGTCAACGCAGAGGACCTCGCCTTTCGTCTGGTCGCTCCAGTCGAAAACGACGGCGAGATCGAGTTCGTCCCGCTCAAGGGCGGCGAGGTTACGGACGGTATAGTCGCAGGATACGGTGACCTCGACGGCCGGGTGGCGCACGGCGAAAGCCGCAAGGGCTGCCGGCAGCACCGTCTGGCTGTATTCCTCGGGAATGCCGATGCGCACCGGCCCATCCAGCGGTTTGCTGCGGATCGTCGCGGCGGCCTCGCTCAGCAGGTCGATGATCCGGCGGGCATAAGGCACGAGCTGTATGCCCTGGCGCGTCAGCAGTACACCGCGGGCACCGCGCTCGAACAGCGTTTCGCCGATCGTCTCCTCGAGCTTCTTGATCTGGCTGCTAACCGCCGATTGCGTCCGCCCGATGCGCTGGGCAGCCGTCGAGAAATTCGACGTCTCGGCCACGACAAGGAAGGTCCTCAGGAGCTCGCTTTCAATAGGTTCATGCATGGGCAGCCATAGAAAAAATCGATAACAGCTATCTCTACTATTCGTTTGTCTGATGTCAATTCCTGGCGCACAAAAGACCCGCGTTCGACTTCCTTCTTTGAGACCATCTGCGTGACCATTGAAAATCCGACCACGCGCCTCGCCGGCAGCGAGCACGAGAAGGGTGTGCTTCTCATTGTTGCCGCGACGCTTGCCTGGAGTGCGAGCGGCGTCTATTCGCGGCTGCTCACAACCGACGTATGGACGGCGATCGCCTGGCGGTCATTGTTCGGTGGCCTGTTTCTGCTGATCCCCTGCCTTTTCCTCGAAGGGGGCATCTCGCGGCGGCAATGGCGTTCCGTCTTCCATCCGAGCGGTCTGGCGATGATCGCCTGCCAGACCTTCAGTCAGGGATGTTTCATCGGGTCGCTTTACATGACCACCGTTGCCAATGTGACGATGATCTATGCGACGACTCCGTTCATCGCGGCGCTGTTCGGCTGGCTGATCCTCAAGGAGAGGGTGGCCCGGCGGACCATGATTGCCGGCGGCATCTCGCTCCTCGGCGTCGCCGTCATCGTCGCCTCGTCGATCGGCGGCGGTACCGGCTGGGGCGACCTGCTGGCGCTCGGCATGACCGCGTCCTTCGCGCTCGTCATCATCATCCCGCGCATCAGCCCCGGCGTGCCGAGCCTGCCGCCGACCGTCGTCAGCGCCTTCCTGACCCTCATCATCTTCGCGCCGTTCGGTTCGGTCGGCTCGCTCGACCTGCACAACTGGATCGTCCTGGCCGCCTTCGGCGCCACCAATTTCTCCCTGGCGCTGGTGCTTTTCCTTGCCGGGGCAAAGCGGATGCCGCCGGCGGAAGCCGCGCTGATCGGCACGATGGAAATCGTGCTGACACCCTTCTGGGTCTGGCTGCTGTTTTCCGAGCAACCGCCCGTCGCCACCTATTTCGGCGGCGCGATCATCCTCGGCGCCGTGTTCTGGCACACAGCGATCGACGCCAACCGCGGCCGGCGAACGCATCGCGCCTAAGCCGGCCATCTCCCGCCAGACGGCAATCAAATCTTCCCGGACGGTCCGGAAAACCGCCGTATTCGCGGGATCAATTATTGACCCTGCGCAGCGCGCTCCTGCGACTTCACCGACTGTCGTCTTTGAGTTGCACCCATGTCGTTTTTTTGATCGCTGTTTTCCGTCAGGCATGGTTTGTTTGTGGTGTTCAAGGCGCTATCTCGCAAACTGGCGAAATGGCCCATCGGGAAGCCGGCCTGACGCCGGCGCTGCCCGCAGCGGTAGAAGAACTGAAATCCTCACGGAAATCGCCGGAAAGATCCGGAAAGATCTCGCGATGGATCGAAAGGAGTTTCTGGAGCCGGACACCAGCTCTTGCGCGGCAAATCGACGGATTGCGGCGGGCGATCACGAACGACAGGCCAGACCGTGGCGTTCACTCTTCTCCTCCACCAATCTGTCCCTTTTGCAAAATCCGAATATCGCCCGATGCGGCGGTATCCGGCGCTGTCGACACCGGGCTGCAGAGGAGGCAGGCCGGAGGGAATGTTGCCATCGGCTGCATCGGTTGCAGATCGAGGCATTCAAACACGTGGGAGGAATCCATGAGCAAGAATAGAGGCGTCGTTTATCTCCGGCCGGGCAAGGTCGAAGTGCGCGACATCGACGACCCGAAGCTGGAAGCGCCCGATGGCCGCCGCATCGAGCACGGCGTGATCCTGAAGGTGATCTCGACCAACATTTGCGGCTCCGACCAGCACATGGTCCGCGGTCGCACGACGGCGATGCCGGGCCTGGTCCTCGGTCATGAAATCACCGGCGAGATCATCGAGAAAGGCGTCGACGTCGAGATGCTCGACATCGGCGATATCGTCTCGGTGCCGTTCAATGTCGCCTGCGGCCGTTGCCGCTGCTGCAAGTCACAGGATACCGGCGTCTGCCTGACGGTAAACCCGGCCCGCGCCGGCGGCGCTTACGGCTATGTCGACATGGGCGGCTGGATCGGCGGACAGGCGCGTTACGTCACCATTCCCTATGCCGATTTCAACCTGCTGAAAATCCCGGATCGCGACAAGGCGATGGCAAAGATCCGCGATCTCACCATGCTCTCCGACATTCTGCCCACCGGCTTCCATGGCGCGGTGCGTGCCGGCGTTGGCGTCGGCTCGACCGTCTATGTCGCCGGCGCCGGCCCTGTCGGTCTTGCGGCTGCGGCTTCGGCCCGCATTCTCGGCGCTGCGGTCGTGATGATCGGTGATTTCAACAAGGACCGTCTGGCGCATGCCGCCAAGGTCGGCTTCGAACCGATCGACCTGTCGAAGAGCGACCGTCTTGGCGACATGATCGCTGAGGTCGTCGGCACCAACGAGGTGGACAGCGCCATCGATGCGGTCGGCTTCGAGGCCCGCGGCCACTCCGGCGGCGAGCAGCCGGCGATCGTGCTCAATCAGATGATGGAGATTACCCGCGCCGCAGGTTCGATCGGTATTCCCGGCCTCTACGTCACCGAGGATCCGGGCGCTGTCGACAATGCCGCCAAACACGGCAATCTGTCGCTCCGCTTCGGCCTCGGATGGGCCAAGGCGCAGTCCTTCCACACCGGCCAGACTCCGGTGCTCAAATACAATCGTCAGCTCATGCAGGCGATCCTCCACGACCGACTGCCGATTGCCGACATCGTCAACGCCAAGGTCATCCCGCTCGACGATGCCGCCGCTGGATATGAAAGCTTCGACCATGGCGCGGCGACGAAATATGTCCTCGATCCTCATGGAGAGGTCGCGAAGGCCGCGTAACGATTGCGACCAAGGACTTTACCTGACAGGGATGGCCGGTGGAAAACCGGCCATTCCGCTTTGTCACATGACAATTTGATTGACGAACTACTGGATGCTGAACGGGAAATATTTTGCGTTGATCATGTCATAGGTCCCGTCGGCCTTGATGGTCTTCAACGCTTCGTTCAGGCGCGTCAGACGCTCCTTGTCATCGAGGCGCAGCGCGATCCCGGCACCTTCACCAAAATAGGTGATATCGACCAGATCCGGCCCTTTGAACTCGCAGCAGCTTCCCGCCTTGGTGTTGGCAATCCAGTCGTAGATGGCGAGTTTATCCTCGAGGATAATGTCGACGCTCCCATCCGCCAGCCCCTTGTACAATTCGGGCGAAGACCGAAAAATCGTCTTCTTCATTTCCGGATAAAGATGGTTGGCATAGGATTCCTGCGCTGTCGACGACGTCACTCCAAGAACTTTGCCGCTGAGGGCGGCGGGGCTGACGTCACTGATCGACGAATCCTTCCGGGCGATGAACACCGACGGGCTGTTGTAGTATTTTTCAGTGAAGGCAACCTTCTGACGCCGCTCAAGGCTCATCGACATGGATGAGATGATCGCGTCGTATTTGTCGGCAACGAGATCGGGGATGATGTCGTCCCACTTCTCGATGATAAATTGGCATTCGAACTTGCCAACCTCGCACAGCGCATTGGCAATATCGATATCGAAGCCCTGAAGCTTGTTGTTCGCATCGAGGTAATTGAACGGCGGAAAGGCACCTTCGACGGCAATTCTCATCGGCATACGATCCTGCGCAGCCACCTGGAGCGGCAAGGCCGCGGCCAGAAAGACACCCACCGCGCCCGTCATCAGCGCTCCGCGCACGATCGTCTGAATGGATATGCGTAACATCGTCGGGAGCTCCTTGGGGCGTAGTCGATCTCGCCCCATAGTGCGCCGCAGCTTTTAATTCTACGTGAACGCTTCTTTGTTAGCGTCGGCCAATGCGCCCGTGTCGTGGTGTTCAGGGGTCTACGCTTGCACATCGTTCTTCCTTCCAGCTCAAAGACGTTTCAGCAATCCTGGATTGCCTCGGGGAGAATTCTGTTTCTGATCGCCGTCAGCGGGCTTGGAGCGATCGGACTAGTCGTGCTTTCGGCACTGTGGGCGGGAACCGAGAGCGACGCTGCCGCCCTTGATCGACAGCGTAATCTTGTGAATGCGCGCCTGCGGGAACAGGTCGATCAGGTCGCCCATGTTATCGGCCAGTTCGGCAACGGCTACCTCACACGTGTTTATCCTGCCGCCCGGTCAACCGGAGGCTCCTCCAGCCTCGACGCAGTTCTGACGGCAGCGGCCGGGAGCGCGATCAGCCAGACCGCAATGTCCGCTTTCGGCTACGATCAGGCTTTTGTCGTCGACGAGAAGGCGCAGCTGCTGATGCTGGCGGACGCTCAAACGGAAAAGCGTTATCGCTGGATGAAGCCTCTCTTTTTGCCTCTCCTTCAGGATGCCCGCCTTGGGTTGAGACAAGGCACGGTTTCCAACGAACGAACGCCGTCCTCAATGGAAAGCCGCCTTGCGAGCACAGGCCGCTCCAACCCGGCGCTCGCCAATCTGATGCGGCTGGAAGGCCGGCCGACGATCGTCGGCGTCGTCGCCATCAACGAAGCTCCCGAGGGGCAGCAGCAGCCGATGCGGCAATTCCTGATCGTCGTGCGGTTTCTCGATGGTGCGGCGCTGGACGAATTGAGCCGGCAGCAGGGCCTCAACGGGGCGCGCTTCGCGCGCACCGCCGATGCCGACGAAAACGAAGTTGCGTTTCAGATCGACGCCACGGCGAACGGCGAACCGATCGGCTTTATCGTATGGCGGCCCGATCTTCCGGGCTCGAGGGTGATCGGCCGGTTGATGCCGGCGCTCTCGATTGCCGCCCTGGTGATCGCCATCCTGTTCTCGGTCTTGTTGGTGCGCCTGCGAAGCAGCCTTGGCGAATTGAGGAAAAGCGAGCTGCATGCAAGACAGCTTGCCTTGCATGATGTGCTGACCGACCTTCCCAACCGCGCTCTGTTCGCGATGCGGTTTGACGAGTGCCTAGCCGAGACGCAGAATTCGACCGAGCGCTCGGCAGTTGCACTTCTCGACCTCGACCGCTTCAAAGCCGTGAACGACACCTTCGGCCATGCCGCCGGCGATGAACTCATCCGGATGGCTGCCGAGCGGATCCGCTCCCTGCTTCGTCCGGGCGATACGCTTGCCCGGCTCGGAGGCGATGAATTTGCCCTGCTTCTCCGGGACATCAAAGATCATGACCACGTTTTGCCGGCAATATGCGACGCGATCGTTGCCGAACTTGGCAAACCCTTCCCGCTTTTGAGGGGCGAGGCGGTCGCACGGGTCGGCGGCTCGATCGGCGTGACCGTCGTGCCGGATGCCGGGCGGAATGCCGATGACATCATGCGCTACGCCGACGTCGCACTCTACGAAGCGAAGATGGGCGGCAGAGGCCAGTGGCGTCTCTATTCACCGTCGATGGACGGCGGCCGGAATGCGCGCGACATTCTCAAGAACGAACTCCGGGAGGTCCTGGCCAAAAACACGGCCTCATCCGGCGACGGTCTACGCTCCGATCCGGCTGCCGAAAGGCCGGACTTCGGCTCGCTCGAAGTCTATTACCAAACGGTGCATCGTGCCGACGGCGGATACTCGGCGTCGGGCGCCGAGGCTCTCGTGCGCTGGCGTCACAGCCGGCGCGGACTGTTGACGCCGGCCAGCTTCATCCCTGTCGCCGAGGAGGGCGGCCTCATCGACGCTCTCGGTTTCTGGGTATTGCGCGAAGCCTGCCGAGCCGCCTGCAAATGGCCTGAAAACACATTTGTTGCGGTCAACGTGTCTCCCGCCCAGTTAAGAAGGCCAAATTTTGCCGAGGAAGTGTTCGCCGTGCTCCAGGAGACCGGCCTGCCGCCGTCCCGGCTCGAGCTCGAGCTCACCGAGTCCTCGCTGATCGAGGATAATTCGGACGTCTATACGGTGCTGAAGTCGCTGCGCAGCCGGGGTGTTCAGATTTCGCTCGATGATTTCGGAACCGGCTTTTCATGCCTCAGCCATCTGGTCCGCTTCGACATCGACCGCATCAAGATCGATCGTTCGTTCGTCTCACAGCTCGGCACAAAAGCCAACGGGGCGGCCATCGTTGGCGCCATCGTCGCGCTCAGCCGCAACCTCGGCATCTCGACGACGGCCGAAGGGGTCGAAACCGAATATCAACGCGATTTTCTGGCCGCCCTCGGCTGCACCGACCTGCAAGGCTATTTCTTCTCCAAACCGGTTCCTCTGCGCGAACTCGATTGTTTCCGCGAACCCGAGAACGCCGCCGGATTGCTGGCGATCGTTCCCGGAGCCATCACCTGAAAGGCTTTTGATCGTCCGCCGGTCCGGGGGAACTTTCGCCGCGGGCGATGGTTGACGCCCGAAGACCGAACGGAGGATGTGATGGGCGAGATCGGCGAGTGGCGGCACCTTTGCGTCGACATGCAGCGAATGTTTGCCGAAGACACGCCGTGGCACGTTCCCTGGATGGCGCGGGTGTGTCCGCAGATCGAAGAATTGGCCGTGCGGCACCCGTCGCGAACGATCTTCACCCGCTTCCTGCCACCCGAACATGCCGACGACATGCCGGGAAAATGGCGGGATTATTATCAGAAATGGTGGATGATGACGGGCGAACATCTTCCGCGCGGCTTTATCGATCTTGCTCCATCGCTGGCATCGCTGGTTCCGCCGGCAAGGCACTTCGACAAACGCACCTATTCCCCTTGGATCGACGGGCGCCTGCATCCGATCCTTCAGTCGGAGCGGGTCGATACTCTGGTCATCACAGGCGGTGAAACGGATGTCTGCGTGCTCGCCACGACGCTCGGCGCCATCGATCTCGGCTATCGCGTCATCGTCTTGAAGGACGCCGTCTGCAGCAGCGCCGATGATACATATGATGCATCGCTGGAACTTCTGCACGACCGGTTTTCCGTGCAGCTCGAACTCATGAAGACCGAGAAATTTTTAAGCGGCTTTGGCTGAGAAAGGCCAGTGCGGCAAGCGACCCGGCGAGGCTGCCATATTCATGGTGAACGCCCGGAGAGCCCACCATGAATTAGACAAGCATTGGATAAGAGCCTGCTCGGCCAGGATAGGCTTGCCTAGCCCTTTGCCGGGAGGCATGGTCGTCCCGGCATAACGGAATCACGACACTGCGGACGGTGCTCGCGGCGCATCGCAAACATGGCTGGCTAATGTTTTCCTTCCTGCACAGTTCGGACCTGCACATCGGCAAGCGGTTCGGCAATCTTCCCGAGGATTTGAGAGGGCGCCTGCGCGAGGCACGGCATGGCGTGATCACCAGGCTTGCCAGTGCGGCGCGCGAGCATGGGGCGGATATCATCCTGCTCGCCGGCGACACGTTCGATACCGAGACGCCGACGCCCGCCGTGCTCAGGCAAGCGCTTGGCGAGATGGCCCGGAATGGGCCGCTGCGCTGGGTGCTGCTTCCGGGCAATCACGATTCGCTGCTGGCCGATCAGCTCTGGAGCGCGGCACGCGGCGTGCTGCCCGATAATGTCATTCTGGCGACGGAAGCGGCGCCGATGATACTGGCCCCTGATGTCATCCTCCTGCCGGCGCCCTGCACGACCAGGCGGCCGGGCCGTGACCTGACCGAATGGATGACAGGCGCCGCGACGCCGGACGGATCCATTCGCATCGGCCTCGCCCATGGCCCGATCCAGGAGTTTTCGGAGGATGCCACGGCCACGAATGTGATTGCGCCGAATCGCGCGGCGCTCGCCGGCCTCGACTACATGGCGCTCGGCGATTGGCATGGGCCGGTGGCCGTGGACGCCAGAACATATTACAGCGGTGCGCCCGAGCCGGACCGCTTCAAACATGACCGGCCGGGGCAGGCGATGGTCGTTTCCATTGCCGGGCAGGGGGCGATGCCGACGACGACGGCGGTGGCGACCGCCAGCTTTTCCTGGCAGACATTGCAGCTGCCTCTGCTGGCGTCGGAAGACGGCGTCGAAGCGCTGAAGGCCGCGTTGCCGGAACCCTTCGCGCGGCGACAAACCCTGTTGCGCGTCGCGTTGTCCGGCCGTGCACGATTGAACGGGCGGACGGCGATGATCAGCCTGTTGGAGCAGGTGGCGCCGGAATTTGCCCATCTGGAGATCGATACCGACCTGCTGGGGACCGACTGCGAGAGCGATGATCTCGAGATCATCGACCGAGCCGGCGCACTGCGCGATGCTGCGGAACTGCTGCTTGCCGAAAGCCTCGACGAGGCCCGCTCGGGCGACGACAGAGGCGTGTCGCGCGAAGCATTGATCCGCCTGTTTTCCTATTGCGAGACGATCGATCGATGAAGCTCACCGCCCTTCGCCTGCACAATGTCAAACGCTTCGCCGGCCGCGGCATCGCGGTGGAAGGCATCACCGACGGCGTCAATGTGCTGAGCGCCGCCAACGAACATGGCAAATCAACCTGTTTCGAGGCGCTGCATGCCCTGTTCTTCCAGCCGCACAGCGGCAATCCAAAGAGCGTGCAGATGCTGCGCCCCTATAGCGGCGGCAATCCGATCGTCGAGGCCGATATCACCATCGAAGCCGGCCGCTACCGCCTGACCAAGCAGTTCCATAGCGGACGGCGCGCCAGCGTCACCGATCTTGGCAGCGGCCGGATCATCGCCCAGGCCGACGAGGCCGAGGCGTTCATCGGCGATCTCATTTCCGGCGGAACATCTGGCCCGGCAGGACTGCTCTGGGTGCGCCAGGGCGTCACCGGCATCGAAAATCGCAGCAAGAGCGAGGAAGAGAACGACAAGCGGGTGCGTGAAAGCCTGCTGACTTCGGTGCAGGGCGAGGTGGAGGCGCTGACGGGCGGACGGCGCATGTCGGCGGTGCTCGAAGCCTGCGAGGACGAACTCAATCGCCTGGTCACCGCAACGCTCCGGCCGAAGGCAGGAGGCCGCTTTGCCGCCGCTCTCGAGGAGCGTGACCGGCTGCAGGAGGAGGAGGCGCGGCTGGCCAAGGAGGTGGAGATGCTGCACGGCGCACTCGACCGCCGCCGCTCAGTGCAGGCGAGACTCAACGAATTGGAAAACTCGGACGAGGAAGCCGGCCGGAAGGCGGCGATTGCCAATGCCGAGGCAGTGCTCGAAGCCGCCAAACTGCACGAGAGGGAACTCAAGGCGCTGGATGCCGAAGCTGCCTTGGCCGCCAGCCGCCGCGATGCGGCGCAGCAGACATTCGACCGCTTCCACACGGCATTGAACCGCAGCGGCGAGCTCGCGCGGCGTTTCGCCCTGGCGGAGAAAGAACTCTCCAATGCAGCCGAGCGACGCACGGCATCGCTTGTTGAAAGCGAGGCCGCAACGGCGGAGGTGCAGGCGGCCGAAGAGGAAGAGCGGGTGAACCGCGAATGGCTCGCGCGGCTGGAGGCAGCGCTGCGTTCGCGCCACGCCGCCGAGCGTCTAGCCGAGCTTCGCCAGCGTCTCGAACAGGCGGAAGCGGCACGGCAGCAAATCGAGGACGGGGAGGCTGCGCATGCATTGCTCGCCATTCCAGCCGATGCGATCGAACGGCTCGAAGCGCTTGATCTCAAGATCGTCGGCCTGCGCGCGGCCGCCGAGGTCGGCCTTCCCACACTCCGGATCGATTACCTGAAGGACGCCTCCGGATTGGTGAGCATGGACCGCCAGCCTTTGCCCGGGGGCGAGGATACAAGCTTTGCCGGGATGGCGAGGCTCGACATAGCAGGCATCGGCACCCTGACCATCCATTCCAGTCGGCAGGCGGAACAGAACGGGGCGCTGGAGACCGCGCAATCCACCCGCCAAACATTGCTCGCCAAGCTCGGTGTCAACAGCCTGCTCGCGGCGCGACAGCGCGATATCGCCGCACGGAACAAGCAAGATGAGCTGATGCGGGCACGCCATCGGCTCGCCGAACTCGCCCCGAGGGGCATCGACGCGCTCCACCTCGACGCCGCCCGCTTTGCCGAACTCAGCCAGGGTCCAGTCGAACTCGACGCCGATCCGGAAGAGGTGCGCGCCCGTCTCGCGGATGCGACGCGGCGCATCGAACTGGCGCGGAACCGGGCGCGAGAAGCGTCGATGATGCATACGGAGGCCGGCGAGGCCATATTGCGCGCGCAAACCGAGCATGCCAGGCTTAGCCAGGAACTCGAGGCGATCGAGGCGATCATCGGCCCCGAAGCCAGCCGAAATGAAGTGCAGCGGAACCTTGCTGTCGAACTTTCCAGCGCCAAAGAGCAATTCGATGCGGTCGAACTTCGGGCCGGACCTTTGCGCCGGACAGGGCGGGACCTCGCAAGCGCGGAGGCCGCCCTTGCCCGGGCGCGTTCGGTCGCCGAGGCCGCGGCACGCGAAATTGCCAGGCTGCGCGAGGAGCTTGCCGATCTCGGCGGTCAGATTCGCACCCGCTCGGACAGCGCGGTGGAAGAAAACTGGTCCGAAATTCGGGACTCGCTTGCTGCGGCGCGCGAACAGGTAAAGCGTTTCGAGACGGAGGTCGCCGTGCTGGATCGCCTGCGCAAGGCGCTGACGGCGACGCGGGCGGCGGCGCGCGACCTCTATCTCAAGCCTGTTATGAACGAACTCGCCCCCCTGGTCGGCCTGTTGTTCGACGACATCTCGATCACCTTCGACGGCGACACCTTGTTGCCGCAGATCGTGCGCCGCAATGGCCTGGACGAGGATGTCGACCGGCTGAGCGGCGGCATGCGGGAACAACTCTCGGTGCTGACCCGCCTTGCATTCGCCCGGCTGCTCACCCGCGACGGCCGGCCGGCCCCCGTCATCCTCGACGATGCGCTTGTTTATTCCGACGACGACCGGATCGAGCGCATGTTCGATGCCCTGCACCGCCAGTCTCGCGACCAGCAGATCCTGGTCTTCTCCTGTCGCCAACGCGCCTTCGCCAGATTGGGCGGCAACGTGCTCGCCATGCAGCCATGGCAGCCGGATTGACGGCCTACTCCGCGGCTTCGACGAAGCGGTGGCGTTCGTAGAGGAACTTCAAGACGGCCTCGCGGCATTTGAGATATGTCCGGTCGGAGGCGAGTTCGATGCGATGGCGGGGACGAGACATGGTCACATCGAGCACTTCGCCGATGCGGGCCGCCGGGCCGTTGGTCATCATCACGATGCGATCGGACAACAATACCGCTTCGTCGACATCATGGGTGATCATCACCATCGTATTGCCGAGCCGGGCGTGGATTTCCATCACCGCATCCTGAAGATGGGCGCGGGTCAGCGCATCGAGCGCGCCGAAGGGCTCGTCGAGCAGCAGGATCTTCGGCTCCATCGAAAGCGCCCGGGCAATGCCGACCCGCTGCTTCATACCGCCTGATATTTCCGATGGCCGCTTATCCCTGGCATGCGCCATCTGCACGAGGTCGAGGTTGGTCATGACCCAGTCGTGCCGCTCGGCCTTGGTCTTTGTTCGGCTGAAGACTTTGGAGACGGCGAGATTGACGTTCTCGTAGACCGTCAGCCAGGGCAGCAGCGAATGGTTCTGGAAGACGACGGCGCGTTCCGGACCGGGTTCGTTGACCTCGCGGTTTTCAAGGAGCACGGCGCCGGCGGACACCGGCGTCAGGCCGGCAATCAGGTTGAGCAGGGTGGACTTGCCGCAGCCGGAATGGCCGATGATCGAGACGAATTCGCCCTCGGAAATCGTCAGGTTGATGTCCTTCAGCACCTCGGCGCGCACACCGCCGCGATCGAAATGTTTGTCGATATGGTCGAGCTTGAGATAGGCGTTCATAGGTGCATTCCTCAGTTGGCCATGGCGCCGCGGGTGACGAGTTTGCCGAGTGCAGCCACCAGCTTGTCGAGGGCGAAGCCGACGATGCCGATATAGGCGAGCGCGACGATGATGTCCGGAAGGCGCGACGAATTCCACGCGTCCCAGATGAAGAAGCCGATACCGACGCCGCCCGTCAGCATTTCGGCCGCGACGATGGCGAGCCAGGAGAGGCCGACGCCGATCCTGAGGCCGGTGAAGATATAGGGCGCTGCCGAAGGCAGCATGATCTTCCAGAAAAACTCGAACTGGTTGAGCCGCAGCACCTCGGCGACGTTGCGGTAGTCCTGCGGGATATTGCGGACGCCGACGGCGGTGTTGATGATGACAGGCCAGATCGAGGTGATGAAGATCACGAAGATCGCCGAAGGATTGGAATCCTGAAAGGCTGCGAGCGACAGCGGCAACCAGGCGAGCGGCGGGACCGTGCGCAGCACCTGGAAGATCGGATCGAGGCCGCGCATCGCCCAGACCGACTGGCCGATAATCGCGCCCACAACGATGCCGGCGACCGCGGCAAGGCCGAAGCCGTAAACGACGCGCTGCAGCGAAACGAGCACGCGCCAGCCGAGCCCGATATCCTGGGAGCCGTAATTGAAGAACGGATAGGCGATCAGGTCATAGCTCTCCTGCCAGACCCGATGCGGCGAGGGCAAAGACGCATCCGCCGATGAACAGAGCACCTGCCAGACGAGCAGGATGAGCACCAGGACGACGGCCGGCGGAACGACATTGCGAAATGCGGCCAATCCCGCACGGCGAAAGTCGATCCGCGATCCATGCTTGCCGGAAAACGGCAGAACCTTTGCCGCCGGTTTGGCGGAGGCGACCGTGGAGGGATTTTGTTTATTTGCCAGGGCGGACATCGACGCGCTCCTCACGTGAATGAAAGGCCGGCGCGCCTCTCGCGCGCCGGAGCGGGTCAGGCGACGGCCTTGATCGAAAGGCTGTCGAGATAGGCGGAGGGATTTTCAGGGTCGAAGACCTTGCCGTCGAAGAAAGTCTCCTTGCCGCGGGACGACGATGCGGGAATATCGGCGGCCGCGACGCCGAGATCCTTGGCGGCCTCGCGCCAGACGTCCTCGCGGTTCACCTGGTTGACCAGCGCCTTGATGTCGGTGCTTGCCGGCAGATTTCCCCAGCGGATGTTTTCCGTCATGAACCAGGTATCGTGGCTCTTGAACGGATAGGAGGCGCCGTCCTTCCAGAACTTCATATAGAGGTCGGTGGCCTTGGCCTCGCGGCCGTTGCCATAATTGATGTCGCCCTTGAGGCGGCCGAGCACGTCCTTCGTCGGAACGTTGAACCATTGGCGCTTGCCGAGAATGTCGGCCATCTCCGCCTTGTTGTCCATGCTTTCGCACCATTGCTGAGCCTCCATGACGGCCATCAGCAGCGCTTTGGCAGCATTGGGGTTCTTTTCGATCCATTCGGCGCGCAGCCCGAGCGCCTTTTCGGGATGGCCCTTCCAGAGCTCGCCGGTGGTGGCTGCCGTGAAGCCGATGCCCTGGTTGACGAGCTGCTCGTTCCACGGCTCGCCGACACAGAAGACGTCCATGTTGCCGACCTTCATGTTGGCAACCATCTGCGGCGGCGGCACGACGATGGTCGAAACGTCCTTGTTCGGATCGATGCCGCCGGCGGCAAGCCAATAACGGATCCAGAGGTCGTGGGTACCGCCCGGGAAGGTCATGGCGGCCTTGACCTCCTTGCCTTCCGCCTTCTTTTTCTCGAAGGCGGCCCTCAACTTGGAAGCATCGAGCTGTACGCCGGTTTCGGCATATTCCTTGGCGACGGAAATGCCCTGGCTGTCGAGATTGAGCCGGGCAAGGATCGCCATCGGCACCGGCTTGTTGTTCTGCGTCACCTTGCCGGTGTGCATGAGATAGGGGAGCGGCGAGAGAATATGGGCGCCGTCGATGCCGTTGGCGGCACCACCCAGCACCAGATTGTCGCGGGTCGCCCCCCAGGATGCCTGTTTGGCCACATCCGTTTCCGGCAGGCCATGCTTGTCGAAAAAGCCTTTTTCCTTGGCGATGATCAGCGGTGCGGAATCCGTCAGAGCGATAAAGCCGAGCTTGACGCCTTTCACCTCAGGGCCTGCGCCGGCGGCGAAGGCGCCGGACGGAAAGGCGGTCTTGGCAGCGCCGATGAGAGCAGCTGCTGCGGTCGTCTTGAGCATGCTGCGGCGAGTCATGCCGGTTGTAAAAATCCCAGTCTGCAAATTCTTTGTCATGCGCAGGTTCCCTCTGCTGGCTGAATTTGGACACAAAAAAACGCCGCCGGAATTTGCGTCCAGGGGATGAGAGAATCCCGGATTGCAAAGACCTTGCGACGTCGGTGTCCGATGTAGGCGCTTATGCCGCGCCTATCCGCATCGGTCGCCGTTGACCGATGCGTCACAGAACGTGCAAGCAGCGTGCCAATTTCGAGAGGAATTGGTAACAGCATGAAGTAAAAGGAGAAATGGTCAGAATTAACGAATGCCTATTTCTTAGGCTTTTTATTTTCTGCTTCCGTTTTGTGCGATTGCTAACGTAGTCGCAGTCATGGGAGCGCTCTATTTGTGCAGTGCACGCAATATCGAAGCTGCGATGACGCAGAGGGCAGAATGGATTCTGCCCGCTTTATTGGTCCGTATTTGCCAGCGGCAAAGCTCAAAAGGGAAGGGCAAGTGTGGCGATTGCCTGGCCATCACCTCATTTCATCGCAGCAAAGATACGAGGCCGTAGAACGCTGCGGATATTGCTGCAGCCGCCGGCATCGTTACGATCCAGGCTATCACGATGTTGCCGGCCAATCCCCAGCGCACGGCTGAGACACGACGAGCCGCGCCCACTCCGACGATTGCTCCGGTGATGGTATGCGTCGTCGAAACGGGAATACCGAGCCACGTCGCTCCGAATAGTGTCAAGGCTCCGCCCGTCTCTGCGCAGAAACCTTGCATGGGGTTGAGCCGGGTGATCTTCGACCCCATGGTATGAACGATCCGCCATCCGCCAAATAGCGTACCGAGAGCCATTGCCGACTGGCAGGAAATGACCACCCAGAAAGGCACGTAGAATGTCGGGCCGAGATATCCCTGGCTGAACAAGAGCACCGCGATGATGCCCATCGTCTTCTGCGCATCGTTTCCGCCGTGGCCAAGCGAATAAAGCGAAGCAGACACGAACTGCATGATGCGAAATGTGCGATCCACCGCAAACGGCGTTTGCCGGACGAATAGCCAGGAGACGGCGAGCACCAGCACCAGGGCAAGCAGGAAGCCGATGGCTGGCGAAAGAAAAATAGCACCGACGGTCTTTAGAAGGCCGTTCCAGACGATCGAGTTGAAGCCCACCTTTGCGAGACCGGCCCCCACCAGCCCGCCGACAAGCGCATGCGACGAGCTCGATGGAATCCCGAAAATCCAGGTGAGGATATTCCAAATGATGGCACCCATCAGTGCGGCGAAGATCACTTGAGGCGAAACGATCGCAGGATCGATGATGCCGGTCCCCAGCGTTTCGGCCACGTGCAGGCCGAAGAACAGGAATGCGATGAAATTGAAGAATGCCGCCCAGGCGACCGCATATTGCGGCCGCAGGACGCGGGTCGATACGATCGTGGCGATCGAATTGGCCGCATCATGCAGACCGTTGAGGAAGTCGAAGAACAGTGCGACAACGACTAGGCCGACCAGCAGCGGCAGAGCGAGGGAGGCATCCATCAGACGTTCTCGATGAGAATGCCGCTGATTTCGTTCGCGACATCCTCGAAGCGGTCGACGACTTTCTCCAGCTCTCCGTAGATCTCGCTTCCGATCATGTAGGCCATCGCATTGCCGGCGGCGCCATGACGCAGAAACAGGTCCTTCAGACCCTGGTCGTGGAGATCGTCGGAACGTCCCTCCACTCGGGTGACCTCCTCCGCGATGGCCGCGAGACGCTGCGCATTGGCTCCCAATCTGTCGAGGAGGGGTATCGCTTCCGCGACAAGGTTTGCCGCCTTGACGATTTCACTGCCCATCTCCTGCATGAGCGGATCGAAGCTGGATTGCTCGAACAAGCGGATCGTCTTGACTGTCTTGTGCATCATGTCGATCGCATCATCCATCGACTGAATAAGGTCCTTGATGTCACCTCGGTCGAAGGGCGTGATGAAGCTTCGTCGAACGGCAAGAAGAACGTCACGCGTGACGTCGTCCGCCTCGTTTTCCAATGCGACGATTCGTTCGCAGTTTTTCTCAACGTCATTGCCCTTCAGGAGTTGATCGAGGGCGTGCGCCGCGGCAACGACGGTCTTCGAGTGCTTGGAAAACATTTCAAAGAATCTGTCTTCCCGTGGCATCAGCTTGCGAAAAATGCTCATCATGCCTGGGAACCTTCCTCGTGCGGCCGATTGTCATAAATCTGTCATAAACACGCTCAGGCAATTGAAGCAACAAGCAAATTCGGCAACTCAATCGATATGACACCTAGCAAAAAAGGCAGCAAGCCTCGACCGGACAAGTCCCAGCCACTGCTGCGGCAGCTCGCTGCTGTTCCTGAAGTGCTGTTCGCTGGTGCATTCCGTCAACAATACGGCGCTATTTGCTTCCGTCACGGCACTGCCGGATCCGAGCTCGAAATCCTGGTGATCACGTCTCGCGAGAGCGCACGCTGGGTCATCCCGAAAGGATGGCCGATGAAAGGGAAAAAGCCTTTCGAAGCAGCAGCAATCGAGGCCTGGGAGGAGGCCGGCGTGCGCGGGGTGGTGAAGAAGAAGCCGGTTGGGCGCTATACTTATCTGAAAGAACTCGACAATGGCGATGTGGCGCCCTGTATCGTCGATATGTTTCAGATTGAAGTCACGGAAATCAGCGGCGATTTCAAGGAGCGGGGTCAGCGTATTCTCGAATGGGTCAGCCCGGACGAAGCGGCACGACGCGTTCGCGAGATCGAACTCAAGTCGCTACTCGTCCAATTTGAGGCGCGCGGTCGCAAGAAACGCGATCGCGCCTGACCACGGGCTTTTTCGCCGGCGCGTTACGCAGGCGTTTGATCCCGAAAACCGCTTTCCGCACTATGCTCTATCGCTCAAATGGTTCGCCGAGCGAAGCGATACCGTTCAGTTTCAGCAGGCGACGGTCGGCGGAAATAATGCCGAGCACGATGATCGTGACGAGATATGGCAGGCTCGAGAGCAGTTGCGAAGGCACGTCCAGTCCGGTTGCCTGGGCTGCAAGCCCCATGAGCGAGACCGCGCCGAAGAGGCAGGCGCCGAGGAAGATACGGCCGGTGAGCCAAGTTCCGAAGACGACGAGGGCGATGGCAATCCAGCCGCGCCCAGCAATCATTCCATCGGCCCAGAGTGGTGTGTAGACCACCGACGCATAGGCGCCGGCGAAACCGGCCATCGCGCCGCCGAAGGCGATGGCGAGGACGCGGACTGAGACTACCGAGTAGCCGATGGCATGGGCGGCCTTCGGGTTCTCGCCAACGGCGCGGACGATGAGGCCAAGCTTGGTGTAGGCAAATATGGCCCAGAGAGCGAGAGTCGCGACGAGCGAAATCCACACGACGATGTCCTGGACGAAAAGGCCGCCGACAACCGGCAATTCCGAAAGCCCGGGAAGGGCAAGCTTCGGAAGTCCCCTGACCGTGAGGCTTTCATAGGTCTTGCCGAAAAGCGCCGAGAGGCCTTGGCCGAGAATGCCGATGGCAAGGCCCGCTGCCACCTGGTTTGCCCGGAACCCCAGCGTGACAAAGGCGAAGAGCAGCGAAAGGACAGCGCTGCCGAGCCCGGCTGCGACGAAGCCCAGGAGATGTCCACCGCCCTGGTAGACGATGATGAAGGCGAGCACGGCACCGAAGGCCATCAATCCCTCGACCCCGAGGTTGAGAACGCCGGCGCGCTCGGCCACCAGTTCGCCGAGTGCTGCCAGAAGAAACGGTGTCGCAGCCGCAAGCATGCCGGCAAGAATGAACTCGATGGCGTTCATGACGGGCTCCGATGGGCGGCGCGTCGCCATTCAAGGCGGTAGCGCACGAAGGCGACGGCGATCAGGTAGGCGAGCAGCAGACTGCCCTGGAAGACACGGACGGCGGCGATCGGCAGGTTGGCCGAGACCATGGCATTGTCGCCACCGATATAGATGACCGCCATGACCAGCGCCGAGATTACGATGCCGATCGGATGCAGGCCGCCGAGATAGGCGACGATGATGGCCGCATAGCCATAGCCGCTCGCGACCGAACGCTGCAGCTGACCGAGCGGGCCTGCGACTTCGGCCGCACCGGCAAGACCGGCTGCAAAACCGCCGATCAGCAGCGAAAGCCAGATCGCCCAACCTTCCTTGAAGCCGGCATAGCCCGCAGCCCGTGGCGCCAGACCGCCGACCTGCAGCTTGTAACCGATGAAGCTCCTCTGCATGAAGACCCAGGCCGCAACCGACAAAGCGAGCGTGATGAGGAATGAGACATTGACACGGGTACCGGCGATCAGGGTCGGTACCATCGCATCATACTGGAACATCACCGACTGGGGGAAGTTGAAGCCGTTCGGATCCTTCCACGGGCCGAGCAGCAGGTAGTTCAGCAGTTGCGCCGCAACGAGGCTCAGCATCAGTGAAACGAGGATCTCGTTGGCATTGAGGCGCACGCGCCAGAAGGCGGTGAGAGAAGCCCAAAGTGCGCCGCCGATGGCGCCGAGCAGCAGCATCGCCGGCCAGATCCACTGGCCCGTCGCCTGCGGAAACCAGACCGGAATGGCAGAGGCGAAGATTGCGCCGAGAATGAACTGGCCTTCGGCGCCGATGTTGAAGACCTTGGCGCGAAAGCCGATCGCCAGTCCCTGTGCGATCAGAAGGAGCGGGCCTGCTTTTAAAAGCACTTCCGAAAAGGACGCCCAGGAGAGGAAAGGCTCGAAAAGCATCGCATAGACAACCGCGACAGGGTCGCGGCCCATCAAGATGTAAAGGCCGAGGTTGAGCGCGATCGCTATGACAAGTGCTATGGCGGGCGCGATCATGGTCGCGGCAAGCGAAGCGCGCTCCCGACGGACCAGGGTGGGAACGAAAGCAAGGGACCAAGCACTCATCACTGGACTTTCTCGGGCGAGGCTTGTGCCCCGATCATGTATCGGCCGATCTCCTCGGGCTTCGTGTCTCGCGTAGCGAGCGGCGGGCTGAGCCGGCCGTGATGCAGCACCTGGATGGAATCGCAGAGCTCGAACAGTTCTTCCAGCTCCTCGGAAATGACGAGGATCGCCATGCCCTGATTGCGCAATGCGACCAGACGGCTGCGGATGGCGGATGCGGCGCCGATATCCACGCCCCAGGTCGGCTGCGCCAGGAAAAGCAATTTGGGAGACAGCATGATTTCGCGGCCAACGATGAATTTCTGCAGGTTGCCGCCCGATAGAGTGCCGGCTTCCGCATCCGGGCCGGGTGTGCGCACATCATACTGACGGATGCAATCCTCGGTGAACGCCAACGCCCGCGCCCTGTCGACAAGACCGTGCCGCAAAAGCTTGAGCGGATGGGCGGTCAGCAGGCTGTTGAGGGCGAGCGACATTTCGGGTACGGCGCCGCGTCCGAGCCGGTCTTCCGGAACGAAGGCAAATCCGAGCGTCCGCCGCGCGGCGGCATCGAGCCTGCCCACGTCGATCCCCATCATGTAGATCCGGTCGCGTTGGTCGCGCCCCAGCACCGTCTCACCTGAAATCAATGCGGCAAGCTCGCTTTGGCCGTTGCCCGAAATACCGGCGATCGCGAGGATTTCGCCGGCACGCACTTCGAGGCTGATGCCGGAGAGCGGCACCGCGAAGGGATCGTCGGGCTGATAATCCAACCCGATGATCTCCAGCCGCTTTTCCCCGCCAGACAGCGACAGCGCCGAGATGGGGGCGGGCATGTCGCGGCCGATCATCATGCGGGCAAGGTCATGGGCATCATGTTCGCGCGGGTCGACATCTCCGGTCACGCGTCCGCCGCGCAGGATCGTCGCCCGATCGCAGATCGCCCGGATTTCCTCGAGCTTGTGGGAGATCAACAGAATGGAAACGCCGCCGTCGCGCAGCCGGCGCAATGTGTCGAACAGCTTTTCCACCAATTGCGGCGGCAGGACGGAGGTGGGCTCGTCGAGGATCAGCAGCTTCGGATTGGTCATCAGGCTTCGGATGATCTCCACCCGTTGCCGCTCGCCGACCGACAGCGCATGCACATGGGCGAGCGGATCGACTTCGAGGCCGAACTCCCGTCCAAGCGTCCGAATGCGTTCCTTGAGCTCAGCCTTGCGGCCCGGCACGACCAGCCGAATATTCTCCAGGACGGTCAGGGTCTCGAACAGCGAAAAGTGCTGGAAGACCATCCCGATGCCGTTGCGCCTCGCCTCGGCAGGGGAGGCGAGGCGCAACGGTTTTCCTTCCCAGACGACATCCCCGTCGTCCGGTTGCTCGACGCCGTAGATCAGCTTCATCAGCGTCGATTTTCCCGCCCCGTTTTCGCCGAGGATCGCATGGATCGATTGCGGAGCCACGTCCAGATCGATCGCCTGATTGGCGTGGATCTGGCCGTAACTCTTCGAAATGCCGCGCAGCGACAGGAGCGGGGTCGTCATGACTTATTTCGGCAGCGGCGTGGACACGCCCTTGACGTGCCAATTCATGGCGATGATCTCGGCGTCGGCCATGGTTGCGCCGGATGCGACACCTTCGCTGCCGTCGGCCTTGGTGATCGGCCCGGTGAAGGGCGAGAAGCTGCCGTCGGCGATCTTTGCCTCGATCTCCTTGATCTTGGTCATCACGTCAGCCGGAACATCCGGATTCCAGTCCACCACTTCGACGACCTTGTCAGCGACGCCGAGGAACGCATTGGCGCCCTTGAAGGTGCCGGCGAGATGGGCGTCGACCGATGCCTTGAAGAACGGTGACCAGTCCGTCGAGATGCATCCGAGATAGGTTTTCGGTGCGTATTTCTTCATCGAGGAGTTGAGGTTGAAGGCGTAGACGCCAGCTTCCTCGCAGGCCGAGATGACGGACGGCGTGTCCTGGGCGTTGGAGAAGATCACGTCGCACTTCTGCGCGATCAGGGCTTTGGCGGCCTCCTGCTCCTTGGCCGGGTCGAACCAGGAGTTCACCCACACCACCGAGACCTCGATATCGGGCTTGACGGCCTGGGCGCCGAGGGTGAAGGCGTTGATGGACGTGATGAGTTCGGGAATGGCGAAGGCCGACACAGAGCCGAGCTTGCCGGTCTTGGAAAGGGCTGCGGCAGCCATGCCGAGCAGATAGGTGCCCTGGAAATACTTGGCGGCGAAAGGCGAGAAGTTCGGAGCGACCTGGAAGCCGGAGGCGTGCAAAACGGTAACGCTCGGATCGCGGCGGGCGATCTGCAGGGCGCCGTTCTGATAGCCGAAAGAGCCGGCGACCAGGAACTTGTTTCCGTCGGCGACGGTCTTGTTCATGATGCGGTCGGCGTCCGGGCCTTCCGCGATATTCTCAAGCACGGTGACCTTCACCTTGTCGCCGTAAGCGGCCTTGATCGGCTCGAGACCGGCGGCAAGTGCATGCCCCCAGCCGACGTCGCCGATCGGCGACGGGACGACGAGCGTGATGCCGAGCGGTTCGTCGGCGGCCAAAGCAAGGCGGCTGCCGAGCACGCCGGCAAGGCCGGTGGCGGCAGCGGCCGTCATCAGGTTTCTGCGGGTCAGTTTGGTCATGTTCTCAGTTCCCTCTTTTGGTTTTTTTAAATTTCCACGGCGGATAGTGCGGCCTCGGCATCGGCTGACAGCTTGGCCTCGTCGAGACCGGGGAATTCGCCCTTCTGCCAGACGATACGGCCATTGATCATGGTCATGTCGGTCGCCATGCCGATGCCGACGCGGGCAATCAGGCTCAGCGGATCGTGCCGCGTGCCGACATAATCCATACGGCGGGTGTCGATCGCAAACAGGTCAGCGGCCATGCCGGGCGCCAGCCGGCCGATATCACGCCGGCCGAGCAGGCTGGCTCCCCCTGACGTGCCGTAGCCGAGGAAATCGACCGGCGGCGGCACGGGATGGGCGCGGCCGGAGGCGACGAGGCACTGCAGCATGTAGGAAGAGTGCAGGCAGTGCATCAGGTTGGAATTGTCGTTGGAGGCAGCGCCGTCGCAGCCGAGGCCGATGCGCAGGCCGAAGGCGGCCATGGCGGGAATGTCGGTGACCTCAGCGCCGACCAGATAGACCGGTTCCGGGCAATGCGCGACGCCGGTGCCGCTGGCGGCCATCTTCCTGAGTTCGTCGTGGGTCAGTTCCCAGCAATGGGCATAGAAGGCGTCGGGTCCGGCAAAGCCAAGTTCTTCCAGATAGTCGACCGTACGCATGCCATGGCGAGCCTGAATGACCGGGCTTTCGCCTTCGCCGACATGAGTATGCATCATCACGCCGTGATCGCGCGCCAATGCCACCGATTCCACGAAGGTCTCGCGATAGCAATTGACCGGCTGGCAGGGCGCGACCACCACCTGGCGCATGCTGAAGGGGCTGGTATCGTGGTAGGTCTCGATCAGCCGGGCGCAGTCGGCGATGAACTCGTCGGTCGTTTCCAGCATCTCGTCGGGGATGGTCGAGCCTTCCGACTTCGGCAGGGTGTTGCCGCCGCGGCCGGCATGGAAACGCATGCCGAGCAGATCGGCCGCTTCGAACTGACGGTCGATCAGCCGCTTCCCGGCGTGCCGGGGGAAATTGTACTGGTGGTCGAAGGCCGTGGTGCAGCCGTGCTTGATCATCTCGGCCATCGCCGTGACGGAGGAGTGGTAAAAGCACTCCTCGTTGAGCTGCGAAAAGATCGGGTAGATGCGGTCCAGCCACTCGATCACCGAGAGCTTCGTCCAGTCGAGATCGGCACGGTTGCGCACGAAGCACTGGAAGAAGTGATGATGGGTGTTGACGAGCCCCGGATAGACGAACCAGCCGGCAGCATCCTGCACGGTCGTGCCGGCAGGCAGCGCGTCGGCCCCGAGATTTTCGCCGATCGCCAGGATCGCCGGGCCGTCGGTCAGCAGATCGACATTGCGATGGACGGCCGGCCCCTTGCCCTCGTCGACGATCACGGCTGCGCAGTTCTTCAGGAGATAACCAGCCATGTCACGCCTCGCCCGGTTCGATATGAGGTTCGGGCTTCAGCTCGTGCAGCCGGTGAATACCTGGCATCTCGATAAACTTGTCGAGGGCGCGCAGCGCCCGGGACCAGAGCCGGATCGCAGGATAAGCATCCAGCGTGACGCCGCCATCGGGCGCCAGCGCCACATAGGGAAAGCAGGCGATGTCGGCAATTGTCGGCCGGTCGGCGGCGAGGAAACGCATGCCGCGAAGGCCCTGCTCGACAAGCCCGGCTTCAAGCTCGCGAAGGGCGGCGATGCCCTGGGCCTGCAGAGCGCCAATATCGCCGGACCGCAACAGCATTTCATGGAGCCGTGCACCGCCGAGGCTTGCCGTCAGCCGGCCGGAGAAGGACAGCCATTGCTGCACCCGCGCCGCTTCCTCGGCCTTACCACTGCCGAGCCATTCGGGTGCTGCCTTGGCAGCGAGATAGACGAGGATCGCCGACGATTCCGTCAGGATCAGATCGCCATCCTCCAGGATCGGAATGGAGCCTGCCGGGTTGAGCGCAAGCAGTTCGGGGCCGCGATGCTCGGCGCCCGGATGGAAATCCACCGGGCGCAGGTCAAGCTTCACGCCGATCAGCGCCGCCATCAGGCGCACCTTGTAGCAACTGGGCGAGAGAATGTAGTCGTAGAGCTTCATTGCGCCACCAGCTGCGCGCCGTAGGTATAGTTATGACGCTTCAGCCAGCGCCGGTAGGCGATCGATGTCAGATCGGCTCGCGTCGGGATTTCCATGCCGGGGTCGAGCGGCAGGAGCCGCGGGATCTGGTTTTCGAGGATCGACCGGTCCTGGAGAAAGATCGTCTGCTGGAAATGGATGAGGTCGGTCATCGCGGTTTCGTCGTCGAAGAGCGCCATCCATGGCCAGACGTCGCAGAGGTCCTCAGCCAGCGGCTGCACGAAGAGCGTGATGACATCCCATTCGCTCGGGCGCGGCGGGCAGGTCTTGTAAAGCACGGAGCAGGTGGGTGCCGGCACGCGGTACATGTATTCCGTCGTGATCCCGCCGCTTGCCGACTTGGCGGCCTGCGGCTGGTAGAATTTCACCTGCGTTGCCCAGACCTCGTCTTCTTCCTCGCGGATCTCGACCTTGTAGTTCTGGACCTCGGTGTGCGGCTCCGCGCCGAGAATGTCGGTGTGGACGAAGGGGAAATGGGCGATGTCGAGGAAGTTCTCGACAGCGCGCAGGGGCGAGCAGCGCACCCGCACCACGCCGACATCGACGAAGCGGCGGCCGGGCTGGTCAGCCTCGGGAATGGGGAAAAGCTCCTTCTTCGGCTCGCCGAGGGAGGACCAGACATGACCGTAACGCACACGCACCGGCAGAACACGGCCGTCTCTGCCCGTCACCTTCGCATTGCCATCGGCATCGCACGCCACTTCGATCGGCTCGCCCATCAACGCCGTCGTGCGACCTGCGCTGTCGAGCTGGCTGAAAAGCCCGACAGGATACCATTCGTCGATCATCGCCTGCATGGTCATTGCGCGATCTCCCTCTGAAGACCCTCAGCCCGGCGGCGCAGGCTCTCGGCGGCGCGTGAAGCGCCGATGCCCGCCGCGGGGCCGGCGTCAGCCTTCAGCAGCACATGGATCAGCGTCTGTCCGTCTACCAAAGGGGATAATAGCAGACAGACGGCCCCGGTGGATGCGTCGATTTCGACAAGACCGTCAGGACTCGCCTTCGCACCCGCCGCCGCCTCGATCGCCGCGATGCCGGCGAACGCCGTCAGGGAACGCAGGGCAACAAGGCCGTCAAGCCTCGGCGGCTTCGACGCCGGCGCGCCCACGGCCACCCAGATCACGCTGCCGGCTTCCTCGACCTCATGGGTGGCGACGCGGATGGTTTCCGGCGGCGTCAGCCCCGGGTGGGCGGGAATGCGCAGACAATGTCCTGCCCGGTCATAGCTCCAGCCGTGATAGATGCAGGAAAGGGCCTCGCCGCGCACGAAGCCGTGAGACAGGCGCATACCGCGATGCGGACAGCGATCTGCCGATGCCGATATGCGCCCCGAGGCGCTGCGCCACAGGGCAATCGATCCCAATGCCGTCCGCGCCGGCATCGCGGTTCCGGCCGGCAGATCCCGGGAGAGGGCGACTGGCGTCCAAAAGCCGGTCGTATCGGATGGCATGACGAGACTTCCTGAACCTATCTGTTTTGCCGAGCACGCTCCACCCCAGGGCATCGTGCTCAACGCCCCACGTTTGCATAATTATTTCGCATTGGCAACGTTGATTAAATTATATGCACACACCAAAAGATTGCGCTCGGCGCTAGACTGTTTCGCCGCTAATCGCCGTGCGTTCTATGCTCTCGACCCAGACGTCGATCGGCCCAAGAGAGCAGCCCACCTCCAGCATGTCGATCAGATCCTCCGGTCCTGAAACCTCAACCTCGATCCGCATCGAACTCGTATGAGATATGCTGTGCGAGAGCCCGAGCTTGGCGGCATGACGCCGGATCCAGGGGACAAAGGAGGCGGCCTTGAGATCGCCGACAATCGTCATCCGCTCCTGGAGGTGGCTTGTATCTTGTCCCATGCTTCGTCCCTGCTTTCCCTCACCACAGCGCCTGAACGAACGTGGGAAGGATCATCGTCGAAGCAAGGATATGGCGTTTGAGTTTTCTTTGCAAAAGCTCTCCGGCCGTATTGCCCGGCAGTGCCGTCACACGGCGCAAGCCCGTATTTTGCAAGGAGACAGATCGCCTGGCGCGCATATTGGCGGCACGCTGCCTAGAGCGGTTCAGCTTTTAGGAAGCGCCGAACCGCTCTCCCTTTGTATTTACGCAATTCCGGACGGAAAACCGCTTCGCACTTTTCCTGGCATTGCTCTAGCCTAACGCATGGCCGGCCAGACCATAAACCGTCGGTTCGCCGCTCTTCCCATTCAGGAAACTGCGCCCCCTAGACATGGTCGTAACCGTGTCCGAGACGGCGAGCCGGCTCTGTTGAAGGAACTCGGCGAACAGGCCTTTCTGCCGCGTATCGACACGTGCGAACCCGCCTGCCAAATCCTTGAGATGCACGGCGGTAAGATTGATCGCGTCCTGATCGTTGCTCGCCACGATCGGACCGACCACATGGCCACGTCCGAACTCGCGACACATGGAATAGCCGACGATTTCGCCGTCGCGCCGGAGCGTACAAATCGACGCACCCTCTGAAAGCAACGCGACCAACTTCTCGCGATCGGTGCCGAAGGCTCGCCTATCGAAGGCGTTGATCTCCTCGATTTTGCCGCTGGACAGCTCGCTCAACTGCCCATTCAGCTCCGGCAGGGGAGGGAGCTCAGGCGCAACATTCCCCTGGTATTGATAGACAATTGCTTCTTTGGTGAACCCGAGCGAAACGTAAAGCCTGTAAGCCGCATGGGTCGAATTCAGGCTCAGATTGCGGTCGCCGCACTTCTCAAACACCTGCTCCATGAGCCATCGCCCGGTCCCTTGCGCCTGGGTGCGCGGCGACGTGATCACCAGCCCGATCGTGGCGAAATCATCCCCATGCGGAAACCACATCGCGCTTCCGAAGACGCGTCCAATGCCATCGACGGCGACGATACCCCGGCCGGCGCGCCGCAGGAAATCCCAGTCCTTGGGCCGATGCGGCCAGCCGACGCCGATCGACAGTGCGTGAAGCAGGCCGACATCGACACTGTCTATATCCTGCGCAATCAATTCGAACGATTTCAGGCGCACTGATTTCTGCATTTTCGGGTATCCGCTCCGCTCGCCAGATCACCAAACCCCACCAGAGGTAGACAGTGTTCCTGCGCCGATTGCAACCAAGTCGCAATATTGCACGCCAAGGCCGGCAGGATTGGCTTGTTCGTCGCATCAATTCGAAATCTTCCGCTGAAGCGAGGCCCCACTCAGCAGGCAAAACTCCTGCCTTTGCTTAGGCTAGCCAGCAGCTAGAACTTCTCATTTTATGCATGTCGCAACGCCGGAACCGCTGCACGCTTCCAGGCGACATGCATCAGACCACTCCAACGGCAACTTGGTCACTCATGGACGTCAAGGAAATTCTCGCGAGGTTGATCGCATTCCCCTCCGTTGTCGGCACGCCGAACGGCGCAATTGCCGACTGGATCGGTGACTATTGCCGGACGGCGGGAGCCGATGTGACGGTCCATCTCGGCCCCGAAGGTGACCGTTACAACCTCTTTGCGACTGTCGGGCCGCGCGAAGGCCGAGGCTACATTCTGTCCGGGCACATGGATGTCGTGCCGGCCGGTGAACGAGAGTGGAGTTCGGATCCTTTCGTCCTGCGTGCCGAGGACGACAGGCTTTACGGACGCGGCACCACCGATATGAAAGGCTTTCTCGCCTGTGCCCTGGCGGCATTGCCGAAGCTTGCCGCCATGAACCTGCGGCGGCCAATTCACCTTGCCTTCTCCTACGACGAGGAGGCGGGCAGCCGTGGCGTACCGCATCTCATTGCCGAGCTGCCAAACCTGTGCGATGCCCCGCTGGGGGCGATCATCGGCGAACCGAGCCGGATGCAGGCCGTGCGGGCGCATAAGGGCAAGGCAGCCGTCCGGCTCGAGGTGATCGGCCGGTCGGGGCATTCCTCACGCCCCGATCTCGGGCTTAACGCCATTCACGCCATGGCCAATCTGATCACAGCGGTCGCGGAATACGGCAAGTCCCTTACATCAGGCCCTTTCCACCATGATTTCGCGCCTCCCTACTCGTCGTTGCAGGTTGGTGTCATTGCCGGAGGCCAGGCGGTCAACATCATTCCGGATCGCTGCATCTGCGATGTAGAGGTCCGCGCTGTGCCTGATATCTCACCGTCATCTCTGCTCGAGCCGGTAAGGGCCAAGCTCGCCGTACTCAGGGACCAGGGCTTCGAGGTGGGCTGGCAGGAGCTGAGCGCCTATCCCGGACTTGCGCTCCCCGAAGGCAGCCAACTCGCAACCCTGCTGAGGGAATTGACAGGGCAGGAGCCGCTTGCTGCCGTGAGCTACGGCACGGAGGCCGGCCTCTATCAGCAGGCTGGCATCGATTCCATCATTTGCGGGCCCGGGGATATCGGCCGCGCGCACCGGCCCGACGAATATATCGAGGTTGGCGAGCTCGCGGCATGCCAGACGATGATCGAGGAGCTCGGCACCCACCTTGCCGAAGGCTGAAGGAAGGTTTTCCATGGCGTTTCTCTTCAATTCCGATGCCACACGCGGGGCAATTTTCCAGGAGATTTTTGCGCGCGAGCTTCCGGATCTGGAGTTCGTCGGGCAGGGCCAACCGGTGGATCCGGACAAGGTACGCTATCTCTTGACCTGGACGGTCCCCAGCGACATCTCGCGCTACCGCAATCTGGAAGTGCTGTTTTCCATCGGCGCCGGCGTCGATCAATTCAAACAAGACAGCGTGCCGGAGCCTGTAGCAGTCGTCCGCATGGTCGAGGATGGCATTATCCGGATGATGCAGGAATACGTCACTCTTGGCGTCCTGACGCTCCACCGGGAGATGCTCGCCTATCGGGAGCTGCAGAAGCAGTCTGTCTGGCAGACCCTCGCCGCACCGCAGGCCATCCGGCGCAGAATAGGCTTCCTGGGTCTCGGCATCCTGGCGCAGGCGGCCATCGAGCGTTTGAAGCCGTTTCGATTTCCTCTCGCAGGATGGAGCCGAAGCAAAAAGCAAATTGACGGCGTCGCCTGTCATCATGGCACGGATGGGCTTGTCGATTTTCTGGCAGAGACGGACATTCTGGTCTGCCTGCTGCCGCTCACCGATGAGACGCGCGGCATTCTCAATGCCGAACTCTTCTCCCAACTGCCGGTCGGCGCACGACTGTTGCATGTAGGTCGCGGGGCCCACCTCGACCAGACCGCACTGATCGAGGCGCTCGATCATGGCCGTCTCGCCGCGGCAATGCTCGACGTCACCGACCCCGAGCCGCTGCCGGCAGACCATCCGCTCTGGCAACATCCGAAAGTGGCGATCACGCCGCATATCGCTTCCGTCACGCAGCCGGAGACGGCAGCGCACTCGGTCGTTGACAATATCCGGCGCCACCGCGCCGGTGAAAATCTGATCGGCCTGGTCGATCGGACACGCGGTTATTAAACGAGGAAAATGCAATGTCGCTTCTGTTGACCATCGATACCGAGCCGAATTTTACGCCAAAGCAGTCCCTCCCGGACGCAGAACGGCTGATCTCGGGCAGTCCGGCCTACAAGACCTGGGCACAAGATGCCTCGAAAGGTGAGAAGGTGCTCACCGGCATTTGGGAAGCGACGCCCGGCGAACACCATTCCATCAAGGGCACGGTCTACGAATTCTGCCACATCCTTTCCGGCGTCGTTGAAATCGATGAGAAGGGCGGCGGGACGAAGACCTACCGCGCCGGCGATAGCTTCGTGATGAAGCCTGGTTTTGTCGGCGTCTGGCGCACCATCGAAACCGTACGCAAGATCTACGTCTGCGTTTACGACTGAGCGACCGCCGACGAGGCGCGCCGAATGACGGCGCGCCTCCGATATCGGCAATCATGTGCTGAACAGCAGACGGGGCCGCTGATCCGGTTAACTCTCCAGGCCTTCGACGATGGCAAAGATCTTCTTGAGGTTGCCGTGAATTGAAAGGCGGTTGATCGTCCCGCGACCGACGAAGATCGCGTCCCCCGGCCCGACCGATGTTTTCGTCCCGTCTCCATCAGTCACATCAGCCTGCCCTTCCAGGATATACATCAATTCATGGACGGGATGAGGGCGCGACAGCCGGACGTGCGGCGTCGTCGCCCAAACACCTGCCCGAAAGCCGGCCGCTTCGTCCAAATATGCCCTGAACTGACTGCACTGCGGCGTGTTTCCCTCCACGAACTGCGCCAGAGGCGGCGCGGAAGGGGCAAGTGCCACATCCCTGTCGATCGCCACCATGCCTGGCGTTCTCAATGTTGCCGCGGTTGTCGCACAGAAAATCCAGCGCGTGCCTTTTTCCGCTTCCGCCGTGATCGCCTCGCCCCGGCCGATGACCACGCTGTCGCCGGGGGTCAGATGAACCGTCAGGCCGCTCGACTGCAGGACAAGACGCCCTGACACGACGACCAGCGATTCCGTATGGGGAAAGCTCGCGATCGAGGCCTTTCCGTTCCAATGGACTGATCCGGCCGAAACTCCGCCCGAGGCGCTCCAGGCGATGTCGCGGCCGGCTCCGAATATGTCGTCTGGTCCCAGGGCGTTTCGCGTGCCTTCCGGGGCGGACCCGCTTTTCGCCTCGAAGAGGAGAATGGTTTTACCGGTCATCGTGTAACTCCCGTTTTAGCGCGATATTCATAGGTTTGGTGCTGGGGTTTGGTGCCGGTGCCAATCCGCGCCTGGGTGCCGGTGCGGTTGTTCGGACCGGCTGCCTCACACCCGGGCATGGGACCGAATTCCGCATAGATCCTAATCTATGGCTTCCGGGGGTGGACTGCGGAGTTGGCGCATAAACAGAATATGCTGTGGTTTGCCGCCCCGAACACAGGCAATTGTTGCGAAACAAGGCCGCCTGCGCCGCACCCCTCCAACGCCAGCGGGCATATACTTCATGCATTCGGATTGACGAGCATAAGGGCATGCGCCGATGAAATTTGCTTCCTACTGGCATGATACCTCGATCCCATTCACCGGCGGCATCGTCGACCCCGTCTCGGGAGATTTCGAGGTTACCGTGATCGGCGCCGGCTTCACGGGGCTCAATGCCGCGCGCACACTCGCGCAATCCGGTGTGAAGGTCGCTCTGTTGGAAGCCGAGCACGTTGGGTACGGCGCGTCCGGCCGCAATGGCGGGCACCTCAACAGCGGTCATTTCGCAAGCTTCGGCGCCGCCAGGCGGCATCTTGGGGAAGACCGGGCGCGTCGCTTGTGGCGAGCCTATGACGACTCGATCGACCTGATCGAACGGATCATCGAGGAGGAAAAGATCGCGTGCGACTTCCGCCGGGGCGGCAAGCTCAAGCTTGCCTCGAAGCCCTCTCATGTCAGCAAGCTGCAGGCGATGACCGAAGAAATCCGTCGTGAGGTCGACCCGTCAGCCGAATGGCTGACGCGTGAGGACCTCCGCAAGGAGGTGGTATCGGATGCCTTCCATGGCGGGATCCTCTATCCGAAATCCGCCATGATGCACATGGGACGCTACGCCAACGGCATGGCCGAGGCGGCCCGCCGCCATGGCGCTGCGATCTGGGAGCGGAACCCGGTCACCGCCCGCGAGCGCGTGTCGAATGGATGGCGGCTCATCACACCGACCGGCTCACTCACCGCGCGCCAGGTCATCCTGGCAACCGACGCCTATACGCCAAGCGCCTTTAACTATTTCCGCCGAAGGCTCATGCCGATCGCTTCCTTCATCATTGCGACACGCCCACTCACCCCGCAGGAGGTCGCCGCGACGGTCCCGGGCAACCGCAACTTCACCAACTCCCTCAACATCTCCAACTATTTCCGTCTCACGCCCGACAACCGCATGCTGTTCGGGGGGAGGGCGAGATTTTCGGCCGTGTCCAACCAGAAAACCGACGTCAGCTCCGGCCAGCTTCTGCGCCAGCAGATGGTCGGCATGTTTCCGCAGCTTGCAGGCGTCGAGATCGACTATTGCTGGGGCGGCCTCGTCGGTTGCACGCAAGACCGTTATCCCCGCGCGGGCAATGCCGAGGGTGTCATTTACAGCATGGGCTATTCCGGCCACGGCGCCCAGTTGTCGACCTTCATGGGTCGCGCGCTGGCCGATATGGCGATGGGGCGCAAGGACGCCAATCCACTCGACGGCTTCGCGTGGCCCGCCGTTCCGATGCATACCGGAAACCCGTGGTTCCTGCCCATCGTCGGCGCCTATTACCGCATGAAGGACCTTGTCGGATGATTGCGCCTCTCGAACATCTGTCCCGCAGCGGCCGTCTCGACAAGTTCTTCATCGACGGTCAATGGCTCGAACCCAGGGGCAGCGCCAAGGGCGTGGTGGTCAACCCTGCCACGGAAGAGGTGGTGACCCATTTTGCGCTCGGAAACGGCGAGGATGTCGACGCTGCGGTTTCCGCGGCCCGGCGAGCCTTTGCCGCCTGGAGCCGGACCAAGCCGGAATACCGCGCGGGTCTGCTTGATCGCCTGCAGGCGCTGCTCGAAGCGCGTAGTGAACTGTTTGCACAATGCCTCAGCCTCGAAATGGGCGCAGCGATCGGTTATGCGCGCACCGCGCAGGTGCCGCTGGCGATCGCCCATGTCAAGGTCGCGCGCGATGTCCTGGAAGCCTTCCCCTTCGTCAAGCAGCGCGGCAACACCGCCATCGCCCACGAGCCGATCGGCGTCTGCGCCCTGATTACTCCATGGAACTGGCCGCTCTACCAGATCACCGCCAAGGTTTCGCCGGCGCTCGCCGCGGGCTGCACGGTCGTGCTGAAGCCCAGCGAGCTTTCCCCTCTCGATGCGCTGCTGTTTGCAGAGACGATCGAGGAAGCCGGCTTCCCTGCCGGCGTCTTCAACCTCGTCAATGGCGACGGCCCGTGCGTCGGTTCGGTTCTCGCCTCCCATCCGGATGTCGACATGATTTCCATTACCGGCTCTACCCGTGCGGGTATCGCGGTGGCCCAGGCAGCCGCGCCGACCGTCAAGCGCGTCGCACAGGAGCTTGGCGGCAAATCACCGAACGTCATCCTGCCGGACGCCGATCTCGATCGCGCCGTTTCCATGGGCATAGCGGCGGCCTTCCGCAATCTCGGTCAATCATGCAGCGCACCGACGCGGATGATCGTGCCGCGCGCGCGGCTGCCCGAGATCGAGGCCCTCGCCAGGAGAGCTGCAGATGAGATCGTGATCGGTGATCCCCTCGCAAAAGCCACCACGCACGGTGCGATCGCCAACCGCGCCCAGTTCGATCGGATCCAGACCATGATCGGCGTCGGCATTGCGGAAGGCGCGACGCTCGTCACCGGCGGAGAGGGTCGTCCAGTGAGCCTGAATGCCGGGTTCTACGTTAAACCGACGATTTTCTCGGACGTGCGTACGGACATGCGCATCGCCCAGGAGGAGATCTTCGGACCGGTTCTCTGCCTCATTCCCTACGACACGGTGGACGAAGCCATCGCCATCGCCAACCATACTGTCTACGGACTGGGTGCGCATGTGCAGGGCGGGAACATCGACGCCGTCAGGGACGTCGCGTCACGAATCCGCTGCGGTCAGGTGCATCTCAACTATCCGGCCTGGGATCCACACGCGCCGTTTGGCGGCTTTAAGCAATCTGGAAATGGGCGCGAGTACGGCCTTGAGGGCATGCTGGAATATCTCGAGGTCAAATCGATCCTCGGCTACTTCTAGAGCAATTCCAGCAAAAGTGTGCAGCGGTTTTGCGTCCGGAATTGCGTGAAAACAAGGAGATAGAGCATGATGCCGAACGGCGTGAGGGCATTCGTCTTGTTGGCGGCTGCCGGATTGATGGCTCGGCATAGCTTCGCCGATCGGGTTCCAAGCCACAGCCGAGAAGACTGTCGCATCGCGCAAAACGTTATTTTCCACCGCCGCGGCAGCCGCAGTCGATGCATGCTGCTTGTCCTGTTTCGGTAGGCTTGACTGAGGAACACGCCGGCGATGGTGGCACGAGACCGAATTCATTGAACGCGGTGGCTTTTGCAGCCGGCAACCAATGGCCAGAGAGGAAACGATATGCTTGAGTTGAAAGACAAAGACCTTTTCCAGCAGGCCGGCCTGATCGACGGTATCTGGTCGGGGGCGGCGTCGGGCAAGACGGTGAGCGTCGTCAATCCCGCCACGCAGGAGAAGCTCGGTATTGTTCCGGATATGGGAACCACCGAGACCCGCGCGGCGATCGACGCAGCCCAGGCGGCTTTTGCGTCGTGGAAGAAGAGGACGCATGCCGAACGCGCCGTTCTGCTCGAGCGTTGGCATGCGCTGATGATCAAAAATCTCGAGGACCTTGCGCTGCTGATCACGCTTGAACAGGGTAAGCCTCTCGATGAATCGCGCGTCGAGGTCCGTTACGGTGCCTCCTTCGTCAAATGGTTCGCCGAAGAGGCCCGCCGCATCGGCGGCCATACCATCCCCTCGCCGACGCCGGATCGCCGCATCGTCGTGCTCAAGGAGGCGGTCGGCGTCTGTGCTATCGTCACCCCGTGGAATTTCCCGATCGCCATGATCACCCGCAAGGTGGCACCCGCCTTGGCGGCCGGCTGTACGGTTGTCATCAAGCCTTCGGAGTTCACGCCCTATTCGGCGCTCGCCATGGGTGTGCTTGCCGAGCGGGCCGGCATTCCGGCAGGCGTGATCAACATCGTCACCGGCATGCCGACGGAAATTGGCAACGAGTTCATGGCAAACCCGACAGTACGCAAGATCTCCTTCACCGGCTCGACCCGGATCGGCTCGCTTCTGATGCGCGGCGCCGCCGACAGCGTGAAGCGGCTCTCCCTCGAACTGGGCGGCAATGCGCCGTTCATCGTCTTTAACGATGCCGATCTCGATCTCGCGGTCGAAGGCGCAATTCTGGCCAAGTTCCGCAATGGCGGCCAGACCTGCGTCTGCGCCAACCGCATCCTGGTGCAGGCCGGGGTGTATGGTGCTTTTGCCGAGAAGCTCGGCGCCCGCGTCAACGCCATGAAGGTCGGTCCGGGAACGGAACCCGGCAATGTCATCGGCCCGATGATCAACACTGCGGCCATCGAGAAGATCACCCGCCATGTCGACGACGCCCTGGCCAAGGGCGCCAAGATTTCCGCCCGGAGCAATTCGGTGACGGAAGGGTCGCAATACGCTGCGCCGATGGTCCTGACGGAGGCGACGACCGACATGCTGCTCGCCAGCGAAGAAACCTTTGGCCCGGTTGCCCCGCTTTTCCGCTTTGAAACGGAAGAAGAGGCAATTGCAATCGCCAACGGCACACCCTTCGGCCTTGCAGCCTATTTCTACACCGAAAACCTGAAGCGCTCCTGGCGCGTCGGCGAAGCCCTCGAGTTCGGCATGATCGGGCTCAACACCGGCGCGATCTCCACCGAAGTCGCCCCTTTCGGCGGTGTCAAGCAGTCTGGCCTCGGCCGGGAGGGAGCGCAGGCCGGCATCGAGGAATATCTCGAAATGAAGAGCTTCCACATCGGTGGGCTGAGCTGAGCCTGAAGCGAATATGAGATGAGGATCCTGCAATGCGGCGCACGCGCTTGCGCCGCATTTTTGCTGCACGGCCATCGCAACATACCCACGCTGGCAAGCTTTCGGCTTCGGTCGATCCGGAGGCCTGCAAAACCGTCCAATGCGGATTACGCGCCGCCGGCGGCGGTCAACACTCGGCCTCGCACCAGCACCCACGACTTCATGACGCCACGGTAGCGAATTGTCTTGCCGCCCCCGGGCACGGCCGACCCTTCAAAAAAGCGCGAGCGGAAACGCCCGCGCTTCCCTCGTTCGGATTCGCCCGGAAGTGTGCAGCGGTTCCGAGATAACGACAACCAGCTAAGCCGCGTCGCATGAAGCCAGTTTGTTGTGCACTTCAGAGACCGAAAACGCCCGGCAGGCCGGAAATGTCGGCGATTTCGACGTAGCCATAGAATGGGTTGGCGGGTTCATGGCGGCGGTTGACCCACACCTTGTTCTTGATGCCGATATCGTTAGCCGACATATGGTCATACCGGAACGAGGAGGAGCAGTGCACGACATCTTCGGGGCCGCAGCCGAGCATGTCGAACATATATTCAAAGGCCTGCAGGCGCGGCTTGTAGGCCTGTGCCTGTTCGGCCGTGTAGACCGCATGGAACGGAGCGCCGAGCTTTTCGACATTCGACATGATCTGCGAATTCATCGCGTTCGACAGGATCACCAGCGGGATCTCCTTGGCGACCTTCGCAAGGCCAGCCGGTACATCCGCATGCGGACCCCAGGTCGGCACCCGCTCATAGACCATGCGGGCGTCTTCGTCGTTGAACTTGACGCCGTTGCGCTTGCAGGTGCGCTCGATCGAATTGTGAACGACCTCGGCATAGGGCTTCCAGTCGCCCAGAACCTCGTCGAGGCGATAGGCGGCGAAGTTCCTGATGAACTCGGCCATGTGCGCCTCATCGAGCTGGTCGCCGTAAAGGTCACGCGCCGCTTCCGCCATCTGGAAGTTGGTCAGCGTGCCGTAGCAGTCGAAGGTGACGTATTTCGGACGCAAGGGGGTCATGGGCATATCCTTTGGAGAGTGGACCGAGGCATTTGAAGTCATGATAGACGCCGCCGGGCCCCCGGCTCGCCCGAATGTGGCGGCTATCGAAGCAGATTATTTCGTATCGAAAGGCGGCTTTGGCAGATGCTTGTGTCGCTTCGCCCGCCGGCGGATGGCGAACGACGGCGAAAAACGTGCCGAGAAGAGGCATCCGCGGGTTCCGTCAAGGCTGGAGACGGGCCCGGCATCAGCCTTGGCGACCGCAACGCGCAGAGTCTGACGCCCACATGCCAGCATAAGATGCGGCGGGCGACAAAGCGAAAACGATAAGATACCGCTCGGAGCGCAGCCTTCAGACGATTAGCCAACCCGCACTCCTTCACACTTCCATTCAGGAAATGAAGGAAGTGTCATGCAGACAAGCCAGATCGATTTTGCCGCTTTCGGCACCGAACACCTGGGTGCCGCCGTCCACCTGTCGCGGCAGGCCGGCTGGCCTCATCGCGCTGAAGACTGGGAGATGGCGCTTGCCTTGAGCGAGGGCGTCGTGGCCATCGAGAACGAGCGGGTGGTGGGCACCGTGCTCGTTACGCCCTACAAGCAGGATTGCGCCACGATCAATATGGTCATCGTCGATGAAGCCATGCGTGGCCGCGGTCTTGGCCGCAAGCTCATGCATGCTGCAATCGAGCTTGCCGGCGACCGGCCGCTCAGGCTGGTTGCAACCGCCGAGGGCCTTCCCCTCTATGAGAAGCTCGGCTTCCGCCCGACCGGCCGCATTCTGCAGCACCAGGGCATCGCGGCAGAGATCGCCGCGCCGATGGCAACCTCAGCCGCCACCACGAGCGATTTCGCCGCGGTCGCCGAACTCGATCGACAGGCCTTCGGCGCCGATCGCGCCGGTCTGATCGCCTATCTCGCCAAGGTCGGTGAAATCGCCGTGGTCCGCCGCAACGGAGGCGTCACCGGTTTTGCAGTGCTTCGCACCTTCGGCCGAGGCGAGGTCATCGGCCCGGTCATTGCCGGGAACCTGGAGGACGCCAAAGCGCTCGTCGCGCACTTCATCGCCCGACGGCCCGGGGTGTTCCTCAGGGTCGATACGACAGCGGCCGCCGGCCTGTCCGACTGGCTGGCCGAACAGGGCTTCGCCCATGTCGGCGGCGGCATCGCCATGATGAAGCCATCGATTCCAGGCGCCCAATCCGTTGCCACCATCTTCGCCCTGGCCAACCAGGCGCTCGGCTGATCCGGAGAGTATCATGTACAGCAATTCCCTTGTCGAACTCGACCGCCGCCATCTGGTGCACCCGGTCGCCTCCTACCGCAACCACGAAAAGCTTGGCGTACGTGTGCTCGCTTCCGCCAAGGGGGCGACGGTGACCGATGCTTCCGGCAGGCAACTGGTCGATGGCTTTGCCGGCCTGTGGTGCGTCAATGCCGGCTACGGTCATGAATCGATCGTCGAGGCAGCCGCGCGGCAGATGCGCGAACTGCCCTATGCGACGACCTATTTCGGTCTCGGCTCGGAACCGGCGATCCGGCTTGCCGCGGCTTTGGCCGAACGGGCGCCGGGCGACCTCAACCATGTTTACTTCACCCTGGGTGGGTCCGATGCCGTCGACAGCACGATCCGGTTCATCCGCTATTACTGGATCGCCCGCAGTCAGCCGCAACGCGACCAGTTCATCTCCGTCGAACAAGGCTATCACGGTTCATCAACCGTCGGCGCAGGACTGACGGCACTTCCGTCGTTCCACGCCGGCTTCGGCATTCCCTTCGATTGGCAGCATAAAATTCCCTCCCACTACGCCTACCGGAACCCGGTCGGCGAGGATCCGCAGGCCATCATCAACGCCTCCCTCGCGGCACTGCGGCGCAAGGTCGAAGAGATCGGCCCCGAGCGTGTCGCCGCCTTTTATGCCGAACCCATCCAGGGTTCGGGCGGCGTGCTGGTGCCGCCGGCGGGCTGGATGAAGGCGATGCGCGCGCTCTGCAGCGAACTCGGCATCCTCTTTGTCGCCGACGAAGTGATCACCGCTTTCGGCCGCACCGGCCCGCTCTTTGCCTGCGAGGACGACGAGATCGTTCCAGACTTCATCACCACGGCGAAGGGCCTGACCTCCGGCTATGTGCCGATGGGTGCGGTCTTCATGACCGACCACATCTACGAGACCATCGCGGATGGCGCCGGTGGCGCAGCCGTCGGCCACGGATATACCTATTCGGCCCATCCCGTCAGCGCCGCTGTCGGCCTCGAAGTGCTGAACCTCTACGAAACCGGCCTCCTGGCGAACGGCAGGAAGGCCGGCGCACGGCTGATGCAAGGGCTTGAAAGCCTCAAAGACCATCCGCTCGTCGGCGATGTGCGCGGTCGCGGCATGCTGGCCGCCATCGAGCTCGTGGTCGACAAGGAAACGAAGGCGCCGTTGCCGGCCGCCGCCGAACCGGCGCGCCGGGTCTTCGATCGCGCCTGGGAAAACGGCCTGGTCATCCGTGCCTTCGTCAACGGCGTCCTCGGCTATGCGCCGCCGCTCTGCTGCACCGACGCCGACATCGACGCGATCATCGAGCGCACGCGCAAAACGCTTGATGACACGCTTGATGACCCTGATATACGCGCGGCCTTGCAGGGCTGAGCGGGACTAGCGAGGATATAGCCAAGCTGTGATAAACTTCCGCCGGCACCACCTCTTCGGCCTGGTGCGGCCGCCCGGAGAAGCCGCTTGTCCAAGTATAGGCATCGACACCCGACGGGGCCTACGCGTGGGCCCCTAAAGCGGAAACAGGCTCGTCAATGGCATGTGCGCTTTGACGATCGGCGACTTAAGGACGACGAAGCTGAAATACTTGTCGATGCCGATCTCCATGTCGGAGAGCCGCTCCATGATCGTCTGGTACTCGCCGATCCCGGCAGTTACGAATTTCAAAAGATAATCGTAGCCGCCCGAGACCAGATGGCATTCGATCACCTGGTCGATCTTCTCGACCGTCGTTAAAAACCGGGCGAAATCGATCTGCCGGTGGTTCTTCAGGGTGATTTCCGTGAAAACGGTCAGCGTCTGTCCGAGCTTCGCGACATTGATCTGCGCGGAATAGCCCTCGATATAACCTTCCGACTGCAGTTTTTTCACCCGCATCAGGCAGGGGCTGGGCGAAAGATTGACGAGCTCGGCGAGCTCGACATTGGTGACACGGCCGTTTTTCTGCAATTCATGCAGAATTTTTATATCGATCCGGTCGAGTTTCATCTCTCCACTCCGCCTGTCGAAGCTGCCAGGGCCGCAGCATATTGTGCCGTCACCGTCGACAGTAGCACACCGAGGCCTCGTGTCGATCACGTTTCACCGGCTCGGGGAGGAACGAACAGGATGCGGCGATGGCCGCAACAGCATTTTATGCCGCCTGACCGGCGACGCGATGACGTGTGACGCCGTTCGACCGATCCACCCCATCGGCGATGGCCGCGTTGGTCTATCCGATCAGACGTTGGAGGAATGGATTGCGTCGCAGACGGCGTCCGTGACGTCTTTGGTCGTGGCGGTGCCGCCGACGTCGGGTGTGAGGATGCCCGCGCCCGTGACCGCTTCGACGGCGCGCATGAGACGGGCCGAGGCCTCCTGCTCGCCGAGATGGTCGAGCATCTGGGCGGCGGTCCAGAAGGTCGCGACAGGGTTGGCGATGCCCTTGCCGGCAATGTCGAAGGCCGAGCCGTGGATCGGTTCGAACATCGAGGGAAAACGGCGCTGCGGATCGATATTCGCGGTGGGCGCGACACCGATGCTGCCGGCGAGCGCGCCGGCGAGGTCGGACAGGATGTCAGCATGCAGGTTGGTCGCGACGATCGTGTCGAGGCTCTGCGGCTTCAGCGTCATCCGCACCGTCATGGCGTCGACCAGCATCTTGTCCCAGGCGACGTCAGAAAACTCTGCAGCCACCTCAGCGGCGATCTCGTCCCACATGACCATGCCGTGGCGTTGGGCATTCGATTTCGTCACGACCGTCAGCAACTTGCGCGGCCGCGCCTGCGCCAGTTTGAAGGCGTAGCGCATGATGCGGGTGACGCCGACGCGCGTGAAGATGGCGACCTCGGTGCCAACCTCCTCGGGCAGGCCGCGATGGGCGCGGCCGCCGTGGCCGGAATATTCTCCTTCGGAATTCTCCCGGACGATGACCCAGTCGAGGTCGCCGACGCCGCAATTGCGCAGGGGAGGGGTAATGCCTGGAAGGACTTTAATCGGCCGAACGTTGGCATATTGGTCGAAACCCTGGCAGATCGGCAGCCTGAGCCCCCAGAGGGTGATGTGATCGGGAACATCGGGCGCGCCGACAGCGCCGAAATAGATCGCGTCGAATTTCTTCAGCCGCTCAAGCCCGTCGGGGGGCATCATCACGCCATGCCGTTTGTAGTAATCGGAACCCCAGTCGAAGTTTTCGATGACGAACCTCACGTCGCCGAGACGTTTTTCCAGACTTGCGAGCACCGTTCGCCCGGCGGCAATGACTTCAGGTCCGATCCCGTCCGCAGGGATAGCCGCGATAGAATATTCGCGCATTGATCTTCTCCAGTAGCGTCTTGCGCCCGATCCGCCTCAAACGACTGCGGTGCGCGATGGATCAATCCATTGAGAACCATCGCTGTGCAACATTTTTGCGTCACCTGCCGCGGATGAGGCACGCGCGTGGCAACCTCACGGGTAAAGCCGGTTTGCCTTTCGCGGCAATAATATTGCGATAGCGCGTAGCGTCCATCATCTCTTTAGGTTTTACTAACATAATGATTCCATCGTCATTTTGAGATGCCTGGAATAGTCGGATGACCAAGATTTCGGAGCGGCTCGCGGATTTGAGTGAGGAGAGCGCAGTCCTGATTGCGCTTTACGATCAGAACGATCGTTTGCGGTACGCAAACGTGGCCTTTCGTTCCACCTATGCCTTGGAACCCGAGGAAACGCCCTTATGGGCCGATCTGATGCGACGAAATACGAAGGCGGGGAAGGGCACGGTCATCAAGGCCACCGACTTCGAGACATGGCTCGTCTCAGCACAGTCGCGACGCGGCAAGCTCCCGTTTCGTGCCTTTGAAACCGATGTGGCCGACGGCCGATGGTTCTGGATGACCGAGACCGTCCAAGGTGACGGTTGGATGCTATGCATCGCAAGCGACATTACCCCTATGAAGACGAGCGAGCGTGACCTGAGGCAAGATCGCGATTTTGCGTTGCGGGCTTCACAGACGGACGAACTGACCAGCATCTCCAACCGCCGCTTCATGATGGCGGCGCTCGAGAGCATGGTCGTGCGCCAGGCATCGGCAGAACCGGTCAGCGGTTGCACCTGCATCATGGATCTGGATTACTTCAAACGCATAAACGACGTATACGGGCACCAGGCTGGCGACGGCGTGCTCATCGATTTTGCCCGCCGCGTCCAACCTCTGGTTCGCCGCCGCGACAGTTTCGGGCGCATCGGTGGGGAAGAATTCATGTTGATCCTGCCCGATACGACGCTCGGGCAAGGCGAATTGATCGTCGACCGGATCCTGAAGGCGGTTCGAGGCGCGCGGCCCATCCGCTCGGCGCCCACATTCTCTTATACCTGCTCGGCTGGGCTTGCCGAGTTGCGCCGGGGCGAGACGGCGCGCGAGTTATACGCCCGGGCAGACGAGGCGCTTTACCATGCAAAACAGAGCGGCCGAGATCGGTTAAAGATCGTCGCCTGAGGGAGAGCTCTCGAGCGCCGAGACAGCGGATGTGTCGAAGACAGCGCTGGTGAAAAGGCAAGCCGCCGGCCTGTCCTTCGGCAGCATTGGCGGGCGAACGCCATGCACTGGGGTGCCGCTTGACGCTCCACCAACGCGACCTCACACTCGCAGGGTCGAAGGTGAGTCGGAATAGACTGTACCACTTCACATCCGTTGCTCACTTGTGAAGTGGTTGCCGGCACCGGGCTGAGTTGGTCAGCGCTGACTGACACCGGCTGGTCGCGAACAGGATCGTGGTTGATTGAGATCGAACTCGCAGCCGCTCCAACTTTGCTTGCGAGGGAATGCCGTGGACAAAATGTTATCAACAGTCGATCCTCCTCGCGGCCGCCCATTTTGGCACTGGAAGTTCGCATTGTGGAGCAACCGCCGCCGGCTGCTTTCGCCAGCGCTGTTGATATGCGTTCTGCTTCTTGCCGGTATCGCTGTTTTTTACCGTGAAATCCGCCACTCGGAAATTCCGATGGGTCGCCTTGAAGATCGAGCTCTCAACAAGGCTGGGCGATCATCACGCATAGCCGTCCGCCCTGATCCGGCGGCTCCTTCTCCTCTTCCGCCGATGTCTCTATCGCCGAAGCTGATCGAGGTCCCGAAACCGGAGTTGGCAGGTCAGTTTCTGCGGATGTGGCGCGTCTCGGGGCCGAATATTTGCGGCGCTCTCCGAGAGGCCGGCATCGAGATGAGCGAATGGAAAGCCGCATCGATGCGCAATCGCAATTATGAATGTTATTTTCAGCGCATCTACGAACGGGACGAGGCGCGTCCCCTCAGTTCGACCTTCCTGAAGGTTCGCGGAAACGAAATGGGCGATGTTCTCGAGATCCGCGCCAAGATCATCGGGCCGCAGACAGATGCCCAGGGGCGTCTCGCCCCGGCCGTCCTGCGCATTTTCGAGATCATTGTGAAGCAGGCGTGCTGGCGTGATTTCGAGGATACGCTGACGTCGATCCAACACCTGCGCAATGTCGAATACGAACGCTTCGGTGCCTATCTCAGCTTCACGCGCGAGGCCGGCAGCGAAAATAACTTCAATTTTGCTCTTGGTCTTAAGGCGATCTCAGATCCCCAGCTGAGGACCAAGACGTATTTTTCGACAGACCGCTGGCTAGTCGGGACAAATCCCCGCAATGGCCCCGCCAACATCATCCTCATCGACCGCACCGGCACCTCGATGTCAGGCCGTTGCGTTTAATGCCGGAATAAGCACCGGTCCGACCCAACTAACGAAGCGGCCGCTCGCATCATTCGCAGCTACTTCAAAAGACGTGCCCTAGGTGGGTTTCTCAAGGCAGCACTATCGCCGAAATCGCTTTTGGAGGGCAAGACATCGCCGATATAGAGCTGCTTGCAAGGTGCACGCTGCGCTCAACGCAAAATCAATGGCAGAAGCGCTTCAGAATGGACCTCTCCGAATGATTATGAAAGCTTGGTATCGACGCTTATGCCGCGAAAAAAGCGGCGGACCTGCAGCTGCTCAAGCGTTGCCCGCACGTCAAGATTCCATGCTTTTTTTGGCGACGACGCGCGTTTTCGGGGTGAAGCAACCCCGGGAGTCCTGCCATGAGCAAGCGCGAATTGATCGATAACGGGACCGATAAACGCTATGTCCGTCGCGACACGGAGGGCAAGTTCAAGAAGAGCGATGATGTTTCGATAGCTCCCCACCGATGCGCGCCGTGAGGCAAAACACGACGCCAAGGGCGACCGCAAGCACTGATTTGGATGTCCAACGCACCTTTGCGTCATCAAATGAGAGCGAGACGGCACTGCTTTCAAAGAGGAGGAAGAGCGGTTAATACAACTCAGGCACAAGGATTGTCTGTTCGGCTCGAGGCGCGGTGCATGCGAAAACGGGAATTCCTGACGGGCGTGGCTGTTCTGGCCCTGTGCGTGACCGCAGGAGGTGCAGGCATGGCGGCGTCAAACGAACCAGTTGATGCTGCAGCGCTTGCAGCGCTACGGCCCGGCATGCCGATGTCGGTGGTCGAGAAGGCCATGGGTTCCGCCTGGCGCATGTTGGCGCCGCATAAAGGCGGCATCATCGATACTCTCGAAAACACCCACGGCGTCATCTTGCGGATCGATCGCAAAGGGCTGGTCGGCCAGATCAGCTTCAACTCCCGCTTCGAGCACACCATTGCCGGCGTGCCCATGGGCATCTCGCTTACCGATCTTCGCACCACCGTGCCGGATATGCAGATTGGCGAGGAAAGCAAGGTGCGGCGAGCCACCCGCTTCGGCACGAAACAATTGCCGGAGGGCGAGCTTTCCGTCCGCATCACCTATGATACGGTTTCCGAGATCGAGATTTCGAACCCCGACGCCGAATATGCGGAGCCCACCGCGCCGCCCTACCCGGTCGCAAGCAGCACGCCCGGCGCACCTTTCTCGGACCCGAACCTGAAGCTCGCGGTCATGTCGTCGCTTCTCTACGCCAAGGCGCTCGATCTCGGCACGCCGCAACAGCTTGCGAGCCATGTTCTGGGGCGGACGGTCGATCTGGAGAAGGATGGCTACGAGCTCATCCCCGAAGCGCTAGACTATCTGACCCGCTATCCGCTGAGCGACGAACAGCTTGCGGCCGTCGAATGGATCGAATTCGACGGCGGCGCGGCGATCTATCCGTTCGCCTGGTATTTCTGGGGCGGCGAAGAAGGCGTGTTCGATGTCAAGGATCTCTCGGATATCCGTTTCTGCCCCAACCTGATAAGCATTTCGGTGATCTCGATGATCGACAAGGTCGATATTCGCGCCCTCGTTCGACTCAAGAAACTCGAGCGGGTCAGTATCAACGTCCCGTCGGAAAATATCGAGGCATTGCTCGATCTGCCGTCGCTCAGGACAGCCGGTCGCTTTCCCCGGAACCCGGTCACGCGCGAAATTTTCGAGGAGTTGGAGCGGCGCGGCGTGCAAGTCAACTGATCGCAGTCCGCCTGATGATGAGGCGGTTTGACATTGCCTTGATGCGCGGCGGATCGGCAAATGAATGCAATGATCCGCTCACGATGATCCTTTAGTTGGTCCCAGATCGCTCCCAGGGGCTCCGGTCGCCATGCGAAAAACTCCCAACCCAGCGACGAATCTTTGTTTCCTTGAATGCTCCACGGTCCTCGCGTCAGAAGTTTGCGATCGAGGAGGCAGACGTCTTTGAGATGCAAGCCGACGACAGATGGATAGAACTGAGCGGTAACGACGGTTTCGAAAAGATCAACAGGAATATCTGGATGCGGAAAGCAGTGCTGATGCTCGCACAATTCCGATGACTTGTTGACATAGTTAAGAGAGATAGCGTGCAAAGTGGTTCACAATTGCAGAAGTCACTTCGGCGAAATAGAAACTTTCCAGCTACCGCTTCGACAGCACTGTTCATAAGGGTTTAGATCGCAGCATAGACCCAAAAAAAGTCCGTGACGGGACTCGACTTTACGAGGAAATTTGCAATTACTATTTGTAAACAAATGGGGCGCGGTCAAAGTTCAGTCTATTGGGCTTGTGATGGCTTGGGGATTGCTGGGGATAATTTGAAATTCGTTTATATTTTGCGGCACCGGATCGCTGAGACTGCGATGCCAGCCACTGGTGCCTCTGTTGCGGCACTTTCCAGAAGACAACAAGCTCGCAGGGATGCAAGTGAATCTTCTTTGTATATCGTGCGCCCGCTGAGTCGAAAGGTCAGATCCTGTCGAGATCTTCGTTGGGCTAGGTTCGGCCATTTGCAAGCAAATGGGAAAAATCGCTGCCTCGATCGGGCATTACGCGAACTTTAGTCTACCTCAACCCGAAAGAATTTTATCAGGTCGAATGTGGGCTAACGCATTGCTGTGCAGTAAGCCGCAGGCCGCTTTTTTGAGGATCTTAAAATGCAAGAGAAATTATAGGCGTTGTCGCAATGCATCGCGAGTATAACATTTCGCGATTGCTTGTAACATTTTAACAAATTGAGGGAAGAACAGGTTCGATGTTGTTCGGCAGGAAGAAACGTGGGCATACATGCATGCGGTGTGGTAACGGCAAGAAGATCGATGGCGACGAACTGATTTGTTCATCTTGCATCGATGAGATTAACCTTCTGCCTGTGTCTAGCGCTAAGGTGGCGGATTCAGCCGGAGAAAAGCTTGAGATCGAGTACGAATTGCCAATAGAGCGTCGGCTCGGATAGAAGAATTTAGGAATACATTGTCTGAATCTCATGCTTCATCTTATGTGGTGGGGATCCATCGTATCTTTCGGACCTTCGTCTTCGGATACCGGCCGATGTCGGCGCCCGTGATCCTCCGCTGTCTCCAATAGCGTTAAGATCGAATAAGCGAGCCTTGGCCGAACGCCGATCCTGCATCGATAATCATCAGTTGAACTAGTCGTGAATTTAGGCATTGCGGCGCACTGCGTCGTCCATAAACGCAACAGCGGGCGACGCAGCCCAGGGCGCTCCGACATGGTCGTGGAGCGCCCTGTTGATTCTCACGGAGAACTGATCAGGCACATTACCCGCCGAGGAAAACCGGGCAACTGCATTTAGCCAGAGATGGTCATTCGGGCTTTTCCTCGAAGAACGCCAATAGTTGTCTGAACACAGTATTCAGCCACCTTGAGCTGCGGGCCGCACACGGAGGCGGATCGCTCGATAATGGCTATTGAGATTTGTTCGCACTCTCTCGCTAGCGAGATGTAAAAGCTCCGCCAGTCCGTAAACTGCAAGGACGACGATCGATATCGCAGCTATGTCGGGCATTCTGGTCCAGAGTTTTAGATAGTGAATAAGTGTCACGCCGATATTCTGATGGATCAGGTATATCTCGTACGACACCAAGCCGAGACGAGCTAATGGTGCCCATTCCAGCCTGATGTCTAAGCTGGTCACGGCGATCAGGACCGCCACCACAAAAAGGATCGCCAAGTTTGAAACTATGAGCGGGACCTGCTTGATCGGCAAAGCCGGCCAGTGGATCACGAAAAAAACGGCCGACATAGCATAGAGAATCGTGGCAACTTTTGGCTGCTTCAAAAACGTCTGATAGGCAATCGCTGTACCGCACAGGAAGAAGGGCATGTAGTTCGCGAGGAAGATTACCTTGCCGACCTTTAGAGCGACGAGTTCGATCAACGCTCCAGCAATTTGTAGGACTATTAGCCCTACCCAAAAGCGTTCGCGCAGCAACCAGAACATGATCGCTACCCAAATGTAGAATTTCACTTCTACGGCGAGGCTCCAGTAAGCACCGTCGACGTACTTCAAACCTAGTTGCCAGGCGACCAGGGCGATCGAGGCAACAAACTCCAGCGGCGTAGTATGAAATTCCGGGAGTCCGACGGTATTCAGGAACGCGAAACTTACGATTGCAGCGATGACCAGCGCCGGATAGATGCGTGAGAATCGTCGATAAGCAAAGTCGATCGCGTCCGACGATCGCAACACAGTTACCGTGATGAATGTGCCCGAGAGTACGAAGAATGCTTCGACACCGAGATTCCCTAGCGCGAAATATGGATCATAGGTCGTTGCAAATCCGTACAAATTCTCTTCGTGAAAGGGCGGCGCCCAAGCGACAAGATAATGGAATGCCATCACAACAATGATGAAAAACGCCCTAAAGCTGTCGAGCGTCAAATTTCTCTCTTTATGCATCCGTTCATCCCACTGCAACTGCGATGCACTTAAGCGGGGACACGAAGGCTAAGTCAATTCATTTTCGCGGCGTCATTTCTACTGGGTCCACCCTTCACGAACCTATGGATTTTCACCAAACCGCCAAATAATTGCGATATAGAACTCGACTTGGAAGATCAGATTGGTTTACAAATTTCTAAACCTTGAATTGTCATTCGGGGGCTCCGTGACAACAGTTTCAGTAATTATCCCTTGCTATAATAGCGCGCGCACCCTACGCGAAACAGTCAAGAGCGCATTAGCTCAAACTCTCAAGGACATCGAGATTATCATTGTGAACGACGGCTCAACCGATAACTCACTATCGATTGCCGAAATCTTGAAAGTTGAAGATCCTCGCATTGTCATACACAGCATCCCGAACCGAAAGCTCCCAGGCGCCAGGAACTACGGCATTGAGCATGCGGTCGGTGAGTTTGTTGCTCCGCTAGACGCAGATGATCTTTGGCATCCGACCTATCTCGAGAAGCTCGTGAAAGCGTTGAGGAAGGCCGGCGAGACATCATCTTTTGCATATTCGTTTCTAAGACGGATCGACGACCACGGTAAGATCAGCGAGACCAGGCCCGCGGTCGCAGTCGATGGCAAGGCCTTGCAACGATCTATGATTCATAATTTCGTTGGTACGGGCTCGGGCATTGTCATTCGCCGGGCCGCAGCGAATGCGGTTGGAGGATACGATGAGCGTGTCAGAGGTAGCGAAGATTACCTAATGCAAATCAAACTGGCGGCTGTGGGCGAGGTCGTTTGCATTCCGGAATGCCTGATTGGCTATCGTCAATCATCGACCTCCATGTCCACGCGCCGCTTCGCAATGGCGCAGGGATCGCTTGAGGCGCTGGGGATTGCTATCTCCGAGATTCCAGGAATTGACCCGGCTGTCGAAAAGTGGGCGCTTGCGCGGGCACAGATGCACGGCGTTATCCAAGCCACGAAAGAGCGAAAGTTTCTCTCTGCAGCAATATTGGGGCTAAAGGCCTTACATAACGATGTCGTAGGCGTGGTCGCTGAGGGGTTCACTCGCGCATTTCGCCGTGCCGCCAAGTCAGCACCTCGTGGACAATACACGGAGGCTCGAAACTTTTTCGATGTGGATCCTGCTGCCGACGTGGTCCCAATGCGGAAGAGCTTTAGGAAGCGACGCCTGGATATTGCTTCCGCTATAGATCGTAAGCGCTGTAAGGTCGAACATTGACCAAGGGGCGAGACGATTACATAGACGGGATCAGAGGGATCGCAATCACTGCTGTTGTTCTCATCCATGTGGCTTCAGTCGGACTCGGGGAGCGCAAGCTCTACGATTGGAATCTACAATTCACCTTACTCACCCAACAGCTCCTGTTGTTTGCAGTCCCAACCTTCTTTTTCCTCGCTGGCTTATTTGCCGGGCGCAGTCAGCGCTTTAGAACAGACCCATTCGGAGAGACGATCGCCCGTTTGCGGCGTATCCTTGTGCCGTACCTCATCTGGTCGACGTTGGTGTTTGTGTTCCTCGGCGACCACTCGCAGTTCGTCAAGTTCGGCGTTGATCTCCTGTTCGGTCGCGTTGTCAGCCCTTACTATTTCATCGCAGCACTCGCGTGCCTGACTTTGATCACGCCCACATTGCTTCGCTTCTCACGACGCCCTTGGCTTGTGCCGGCTGCTGTCGCGATCGGCCTATTGCACCTTCTCGGCGCGTACTTGGCACGTTGGCATAACCCGAGTTTGAACTGGTGGTTTGTAATGGCCCCGCCAACCGGATGGCTTCCGTTCTACTGCTATGGTATAGCGAGATCTGCCGAGCTAAACTCCTCTGCGCCTAGCGATTATGGGGTCAGGTTTGCAGCCTTCGCCATCTGCGCGCTTGCTCTACAGATCGTCGAGGCGGAGACTTTGACGTGGTCAATCGGCGTCAACGGCGGTGGACTTGGTCCCATCAAGCTTTCCAGCTATCTCTACGCTTGGGCAGTAATTGAGCTGATGATGGCGTACCGAGGACGGGCCGCGTTTCCTAGCTGGCTTGTAATGCTTGGTCTTTACTCGTTCGGAATTTTCTTGATTCATCAGCCGATTCGATGGGGGCTGATGCGGTTGATTCCCGAAACTTCCTGGGTTTTTGACGTGCAACCGCTTTATCAGATCGCACTTACGGTTTCGACAATAGCGATCTGCGTAGCTCTGATTTCGCTCTCAAGGTATCTGCTACGCGATCGGTCGTCACGAATCCTGGGACTTTAGTGCTCTCCGATCAGTTCGGCTTTACCAGAAGAGCGAAAGCGCGTAGTCGCCCACATCCGCGTTTCAATGACCACGGCCATGAATAGCCTGCTGGCGCCATGGACCGGGACGCCGGCATCCACCCCGTCTTGCGTCGCTCTTCTCTCAGCAAACCCTCCCGAAATTGGTAAGCATCCGGTGAGTACCGCATCTGGCCCTGATTGTGTGCAGGCTCAGGGGTCTGACTGGAATGCCGCGACAGCTCTTGCAGCCTTGTCGCAACGCTCAGCAAGTCCTGGGTATGAAAGCCCCATATGCTCGGTCGCGATCTTAAAGAGATACTGCGCGATGGCATCAACTGAGGCCGTTTGGTTGACCAGCATGCCACAGACGGTATCGGCATAGGCATCATATTCGTCTTGCGCTTCAGGAATGTCCGACACCCCGATGGGGTCCCACTCGGTGAGCAATATTTTCCGAATGATAGCTCGGTTGGCTTTGCGATCCATCGTTGATCCTAGGCCGCAACGGCTGCTGTTTGCGTCGGTGTCCAGTTCCACGGCAGCAATTTCTCCAGCCTGGTAATCGGCGTGTCAGCGATGCGGGCAAGAACGTCGGCAAGCCACGCCTGCGGATCGATGTCGTTGAGCTTTGCCGTCATGATCAGTGTGGCCATGAAGGCGGCACGATCTGCACCGCGATCCGATCCGGCGAAGAGCCACGACTTCCTGCCGAGCGCGAAGCCTCGCAACGCTCTCTCGGCTGCATTGTTCGTCAGGCAAATCCTGCCGTCCTCCAGGAATGACGTGAAGCCATCCCAGCGCTTTAGCATGTAGTCGATCGCCTCTGCGACCGGAGAAGTGCGCGACAGCTTTGCCCGCTCGGTTTGAAGCCAAGCCTGCAGACCGTCGACGAGCGGCAGGCTATCTTTACGGCGACGCTCCAGGCGTTGATCGGGGGCAAGCCCGTTTATATCCCGCTCGATATCGAACAGCGCGTCGATCAGTTTGATGGCCTCCAGTGCCATGGGCGAGATCGGCGCGGCGTTCTTTACACGTTTGGCATTCGCCGCGATGTCGGCGAGCACGAAGAACTTACGTCTCGAATGTGACCAGCAAAACGCCTGCCTTAGTGGATTTGGATCGCGATCAACTTGAACAGCGGATTGTAGCCGCCATAGGCATCCGCCTGCAGAATGCCGGTGAAGGTCTTCAGGTGGCGTTCCGGATGTTCCTGCCGTCGATCTCGCGATGCATAGTAAAGGGCGGCCGGCGGTGAGAGCCCTCCGAACGGCCGATCGTCCCGGACGTAAGTCCAGATGCGGCCCGTATCGGTCTTTCCTTTCGCCAGGATCGGCACGGTCGTGTCGTCGCCATGCAGCCGCGCGGCGGTCAGAACATGCGCTTCGATCAGTAAATGTATAGGCTTCAACGCCGCGGCGCATGCTCCGACCTGGTCAGCCAGTGTCGATAAACTAAGGTCGAGGCCCTCGCGGGCATAGCGTTCGCTCTGGCGGTTGAGCGGCTGGTGCTGGGCGAACTTCTCGAACAGGATCATCGCCAGCAGGTTCGGCCCGGCAAAACCGCGGGGCGTCACATGGAAGGGTGCCGGTGGCTGCGTGATCTTCTCACACTCGCGGCAGGTAAACTTCTCCCGCACCGTCTGAATGACTTTCCATTGACGTGGGATGACCTCCAGGGTCTCGGTAATGTCCTCGCCGAGCTTCGACAGTTTGGCCGATCCGCAGCAGGCGCAATTCGCGGGAGCGGCGATGACGACGCGCTCGCGCGGCAGGTGTTCGGGAAAGGGCTTGCGTGAAGGACGCTTGCGCTCGAAGGCCCTGACGGTCGAGGCACTGGCTGCGATCTCTGCTGCCCGTTCATCTTCGCCAGCATCAGCCTCCAGCTCCTCGAGCTGCAGTTCCATCTGTTCGAGAAGCCGCGCTTTGCGCTCAGAGCGGCTGCCATAAAGCTCCCGGCGGACCTTCTCGATCCCCAGCTTCAACCGGGCAATCAGCGCCTCGGAATGCGACACGAGTGCCTTTGCGCTGGCGGCTTCCGCCTTGGCGATCATTGCTTCCGCCTCGGCTGTGATGCGCCGGGCACGCTCCTCCGCCAGGGCCGCAAGTGCGCTGGTAAGGTCGTTAGGAAGCTGTTCAGCCGCATCGTTCATGGGCCAATGGAATCATATTCGACCCCGCCATGCCAGTGTTTTTGCTTATCCGGCCGAGGTCGGTCGCCAGGTTTTTTGCGGCATTCGCCAGTCGATCCCTTCTAGCAAATAACCGAGCTGCGCCGGCGTGATCACCACCGAGCCGTCGGCTGCCGACGGCCATATGAAGCGTCCGCGTTCTAGCTTTTTTGTGAACAGGCAGGCTCCCTGGCCGTCATGCCATATAACCTTAATCAGGCCACCGCCACGACCGCGGAAGACGAACAGATGCCCGCACATCGGATCGCGCTTCAGCGTCTCTTGCACCATCAGCGACAGACCCGGAAAGCCCTTGCGCATGTCCGTATGGCCGGTTGCCAACCAGACCTTCACCCCACTCGGAACCGGGATCATCGCCGACCCAGCACACAATCAAGAATGCGGCCAAGTGCCTCCGTGTCGATGTCGCTGTCCACGCGGACACGGCGACCGCGGCCCAGCTCAATCGTCACATCACTACGCTTCCGGCGGGGCTGCGATGGGGCCGGCGCTTCCAAGGCAGCGGGCTGGGCTGCCGGCGCGGCCTCCGAAACAATCACGGGCACCAACGTGCTCGATACCTGCATCGACGGCTCCTCGATCCGGCAGAGTTCCTTGCGCCACCGAAAGAGCTGGCTGACATGGATTCCAGCAGCGCGGGCAACCTCCGAGATAACCGCATCCGGCTCAAAGCAGGCCGCGACAAGCCGTTCCTTATCCTCGCGTGACCAGCGGCGGCGGCGCTCTACGGATGTGATCACCTCAATTGGATGCTTCGTCATATGACTACTCCTAGTGTTACCACTAGGACTGGAGTCAGCAGCCCATCATCGCAAGACGGCCTTCACCGTGAGCTTACCGAAATTGGCTCGCTTGACCTGCCACGGAAGTTTCATCCGGCTGTGATTAGAGCCTCGGCGGCTTTGAATACGCCAACTGGCGCGGTAGGAGCAACCGGCGGAAACGCGAAGCTTTCATCTTGCGCAGCGTTGGAGCCGGTTGCGGCGATGCTCCCGGCGTAGCCTGCCGGGGTCTGGTATCCGAGCGACGAGTGTGGCCGGAAATGGTTATAGTCGTCAGCCCATTCAGCAATGGCGCTGCGGGCATGATCGAGGCCGAAGAAGAGGCTCTCGTTGAGCAACTCGTCGCGCATCCGACCGTTGAAACTCTCGACATAGCCGTTCTGCATCGGCTTCCCCGGCGCGATGTAGTGCCACTCCACCTTGTGATCCCTCGACCAGGCGAGAATGGCATTCGACGTTAGTTCGGTGCCGTTGTCGGAGACAATCATTCCGGGCTTGCCGCGTCGTTCGATCAGCGTCGTCAGTTCTCGAGCAACACGTCGACCAGAGATAGACGTGTCCGGGATCGCTGCCAGGCATTCGCGCGTCACGTCATCAACGACATTCAAGACCCGGAATCGTCTGCCGCAGGCAAACTGGTCGTGGACGAAATCCAGCGACCAGCGGGCATTGGCTTTCGCCTCGACCAGGATCGGTGCACGCGTGCCGACAGCACGCCGCCGGGCCTTTCGCTTGCGAACGGAAAGCCCTTCCTCGCGATAAAGACGGTATATGCGATTGACGCCGGACGGCTCTCCATCTCGCCGAAGCAGGATGAACAGCCGACGGTAGCCAAAACGCCGCCGCTCGTTGGCGAGGTCGCGCAGCTTCACTCGCAGATCGACCTCCGGCGGTCGACTTGACCGATAACGGATCGTCTTGCGGTCGGCAGATATGATCTGGCAGGCCCGACGCTCCGAAAGACCCATGACGGCCTTCAGATGCGTGACGGCTTCACGCTTGGCGGCAGGCCCTACCATTTTTTTGCAAGAAGCTCGCGGAGTGCGGCTGCATCCAGCATCTGCTCGGCCAGCAACTTCTTTAGCCTGGCATTCTCGTCCTCGAGCGCCTTCAGACGCTTCGCCTCGGAGACGTCCATGCCGCCAAATTTGGCTTTCCAGTTATAAAACGTCGCTTCTGAAATCCCGTGCTTGCGGCAGAGGTCGGCTGCCTTCGCGCCAGCCTCCTGCTCCTTCAGCACCGCAATAATCTGCTCTTCCGTAAATCGCTGCTTCTTCATTCGTCCGTCCTTTAACAGGCCGGACTCTAATCCATTCTGGAGGAAATTCTCAGTGGCAGGTCACGCTGAATGCGCTACCCGCTCCAGTGTGAACAGCGGTCGCATTCGCGCTCTTAGAGCTCGTAACGAAGACGCGCAAAAGCTCAAGACCTCAAGTGTCGTCTCATTCGATCCATGACATCCGAATCATGGAGACCTATAGATTTAGGCAATGCAGAAAAATACAACTGTAATGCTAGTAAAGGCCATGCTGCTTTCGTCGACTTGATCTCGATGCTTTTCTGCCTCGGCACATATGCAGACCAGAAGGGAGCCATGTCGAAGCCATGATACATCATTGACCCCAAATTTGGACTTTGACGTTAACGCCGCATTAAGCAAATAGCTCACGGTGCTGTAGTTGATGATCGAATACAGCGAAAATATTACAATGATTCAATCAGTGATTGGTGATGTCTCGGCTATAAGATCCTTATTCGAATATTTACCTAGTCTGTTTAGGTTAATCACTGATTAAATGGATTGCTATTTCAAACAATGTTAGTAGCGTCCCACGTGATGGAAGTTAAATCCTGAGATGTGGATTTAGCTGCCTCAAAAAATATGAGTAACGCAAGTTAACAGGGAGTACCAAAGTGACTACAATTAATCTTCTACCAGGCCAGGACAGCGATTTTTCTGATCAGGCAGGCCCCGTTAATGTTTACGGCACAGACGGTGATGATCACATTGTCGGTACTGACGCCAATGACAATCTGCGCGGCGGGATCGGGAATGACATTTTGGTCGGCGGCGCTGGCGACGACTTCCTCGATGGCGGCGAAGGTAATGATAAGATGTATGGTGGCGTGGGTAACGACACTTATGTCGTGCAAAGCGCCCAGGACGTGGTGGTGGAACTCGCTGGCGAGGGCATCGACCACGTTAAGTCATACATCAGCTATACCCTGCGTCCCAATGTTGAAAACCTGACGCTAATGGGCGAAGATAACCTTAATGGCTCCGGCAATGAGCTTAACAACACCATCAAGGGCAACAGCGGAAACAACACTCTCTTCGGCGGCGACGGCGACGACAGCTTATTGGGTCTGGCGGGCAACGATATCATCCGCGGTGGCAACGGTAGCGACTTCATGGATGGTGGCACCGGTGTTGATTTGGTGTCTTACAAAGACGCGATCAATGGAGTGACGGTCGATCTTTCGATAAACACCAAGTCGCAGGACACAATCGGTGCTGGCCGTGACACGTTGAAAAACTTCGAGAATCTTGAAGGCTCGATTTTTGCGGACAAGCTGTCTGGCGATGCCGGGGACAACAAGATCGCGGGCTTGGACGGCAACGATGTGATCCGCGGCCGGGCCGGCAACGATGACATCACCGGTGGAGCAGGGGCAGATACTATCGTGTTTGAGGCTGCGGGAACTGCGAACGGCATCGACCGAATCCGCGATTTCCAATCCGGCGTTGACTCGCTGCAATTCAATAAGATCGACTACGACGTCAACGCGCTGTTCACGTCGAGTGATAAAAGTGAAGCGGAAGGTGCTGGCGCACAATTCGTCTTTAACACGAAAACCTTTGCACTTTTCTACGATGCAGACGGAGAGGGCGGAAACGCCGCAATCCATATCGCAGATTTCACCCCAGTGACCGTGCACGCAGAAGATATCCACATCGTCTGATGGTTGGTACTGAACGCGCCGCTAACGAGCGGCGCGTTCTATCAAGTAATTAAATAATGCAGTTCTTCTTTAACGCCAAAACCACCTATGCACTTTACTAGGATGCCGATGGAGAGGGCCGAAACGCCGCAACCCATCTCGCAGATTTCACCCAGTGAACGTGCATGCAGAAGATATCCACATCGTCTGATGGTTGGTACTGAACGCGCCGCTAACGAGCGGCGCGTTGGAGTAAAAATAACTTAATTAATCTGGCAGGCCACATCCTGATGCTATCAGTTCTAATTTGTACTACCGGTGGAGGCGACCTGAAGCAGGTTGTTGACATATTTCGGCGAGAGACCGATGTGCCACTGGAGATCGTCATCGTAGTCGACAACCCGAAGGCGGACGTTGCCTACTTCAATGAACTGGCCGCCTCGGACGAGCGGTTGAAGATGCATGTCAATCCTTCAAACCAAGGTTTGACAAAAAGCCTGAATGTCGGTCTTCGCCTTGCGACCGGGGATGTGATTGTTCGAAACGACGACGATGACATTCCAACCGCGCAAAGGCTTTCCAAAATCTATGCGCATTTCCAGGCAACCTCCGCCGATTTCGTATACTCGTTTGCCGAGGGCAAATCTGAAAGCAATAGTTCGACCTGGTCGATCAAAGGTCCGATCGAGGGCGACCAGATCGTGGCCGCGCTCAGAAAAAGAAACTTCATTGTGGCATCAACGGTTGCCTATCGCCGGAGCCGAGTGGTCGACATCGGCGGCTATTGCGAACCTTTCAGATACGCTCAGGACTACGAACTCTATCTTCGCTCCGCCCGCCATGGGCTGACGTTCTCCTGCATTCCGGAGCAACTCATCCAGCGTCGGTACTCGGCAGACTCTATCACCGTGGCGAAGCGGAAAAAGCAGGCACTATTTTCATTCGCAGCACGATTGATGGACATTTCGGAAACCGGTTCCCTCTCGGACGCGGCACGGACCATTCTGAAATACTCGGTAATTCTTTTAACCCCAAATTCTTTAAGACGCCTTCGAAGGACAATCGGTCGTGGTAAGTAGAAAAAAGATGCTTGTAGTCGGTGCTCGCGGGATCATAGGGCACGAAGGAGGAGTCGAGAAGTTTGCGGAGGAATTCTGCAAGCGAGCATCAGAGATTCTCGACGTAGAGGCTACCTGCCTAAAACACGACGATCGTGCCCACTCGTCCGTAAGGGTTCACGTAACCGGCACATTTGGCTTCGGAAAGACCGATAAAGTATTATATTACATGAAGGCAGCTTGGCTATGCTTAACCGGTCGTTATGACTACGTCTTTTTGCTTGGTATAAATTCAGCGGCGCTTGGCTTGCTTGCTCGCCTTAACCCCCGTCGACGCCCGCTGGTTGCGGTGCGGAGTGGTTCCATAGATTACCATCTCCCAAAATGGGGAAGATTAGCCAAGCTTTACTTCCGTTTTTCGGAAACGACCATGCGATTTGCTGATCACGTTATCGCGGTCTCGCCCAGTATTCAACGGCATCTTAGTAGAAAAGCGATAGCTGCTACCCTTGTCCGGAATGGCATTACTAGAGACAAAGTTGAGGTTGAAACTCAGCGGATTGGTGCTCTGGCCGTTGGTCGTATAACGAGCCAGAAGAACTATTCAGTGTTGGTCGAAGCTGCCAGCGTCTTGGGCTCAACACCGGTCACGATCGTCGGTGGGCCTGATAAGACAAATGAGTTCGACGTTTTGTCTTCGGATATCGCACGCCGCGGGCTGGTAAACCTCAGGATGGAAGGTGCTCTCGATCGGAAGGAGGTCTATGACCGACTTCGCCAAGCCGCGGTTTTTGTTAACTGCTCGATACATGAGGGTATGTCCAATTCGGTCCTCGAAGCAATACAATGCGGTGCGCCCCTTCTACTTTCGGACATTGACGCCAACCGCGACCTCCAACTGCCAGATGTTCACTACTTCGATCCCAACAATGGCGCTCAGCTCGCAGATTTAATCAAGAAAGCCCTGCTTGAGCCCGAATCGTTCACGGTAAATCGAAGTCTATTTCCGGACTGGGATGAAGTCGTTGAAACAATATTGACGAAGATCGGTGTATCCAATGACAATGATATTCCTCGCGTCCGCAATTGCGACTCCAATAAAGTAGCGACCGCTTAATAATTAGTCCGGAAGCGCCAAGTCCAAGAAGTGCAGTCAAAAATGAGTCACACTCGACCCTTCCCCCCGCGTGTTTTTACCCCCGCCGTTGTCATGGCAGTGGTTCTGACAAGCTGCGTAAACCTTCTAGCGCTTATAGGTCCAATCTTTATGATTGAGGTCTACGACAGGGTGATACCAAGTAAGAACATGCCAACGCTCGTGGCGCTGGGTGTTCTCGCTGCCTTTCTCTATCTCTTCTCGGGTGTGTTGGACGTACTACGCGGCCGTATTATGGCTCGTGTTGCCGGCATCTTGGACATTGACTTAGCATCCTCTGTCTTCCGCATCATCGCTACGATGCCTCGTGTTGCAGGTGTGCAGCAGGGTGCAACGAGGCCGGCTGCGGATTTGGACCAGATAAGACAGTTCCTATCAGGAAGCGGTCTCCTATCGTTGTTTGATCTTCCGTGGGCGCTTCTCTACCTTTTTGTATGTTTTCTTCTCCATCCGTATATTGGGATTGCTGCTGCTTCAGCACTTCTGGTCCTGGTCATGCTGACGGCAATAACCCATTTTGCCACGAAGCGAGAAGCGCGAAACCTTAGCACAACACTCGCTGCCCGAGGTCGGCTCGAGGAAGAGGTTCATAGAAATGTTGAAGCCATTACGTCGATGGGGCTATTCGATCGCGCGTATGAACGATGGTTCGACTTTCACCAGGCGCATGCGAAATCGGGTCGCAAGATAAATGATCTTGCCGGTATGGCTGCGAGCGCATCCAAGACGTTCAGATATGCCGTCCAGTCAGGTGTTCTCGCGCTCGGAGCATTTCTTGTCGTTGATGGCCAGTTGACTGGCGGGATGATCTTAGCGTCCTCAGTAATTGTATCCCGCGCGCTCGCACCAGTGGAGCAAGTTATCGGCCAATGGAAGTCTTTGATCGGTGCGATGCAAGCGTGGCGACGGCTTAGTGAGAGTTCCTCGTTAGCAACGATCACTGAACATAAAACGAATCTGGCCGCTCCGCAGCTCAACTTGCAGGTTCGAAACGTTGCGATCGTGCCACCAGGCACGCAAAAGTTAGCTGTTAAAAACGCCTCGTTCGCGCTTGAGGCAGGAAGCATACTCGGTGTCATCGGTCCTAGCGGTTCAGGTAAGTCTTGTCTGGTGCGAGCAATTGCCGGGATCTGGTCGCCGGTAAGGGGAGAGGTTAGACTTGATGGCGCAACCTTAGACCAATGGACGGACACTGCGCGCGGGTCGCACATCGGATATCTTCCTCAGACAGTCGAACTCTTTGAGGGGACCGTAGCGGAGAATATCAGCCGTTTCGCCAAATATGCGAATGACGATGATATATTGGATGCAGCCCATGCAGCGGGCGCACACGAAATGATTGTTCACTTCGAGCACGGATATCAGACCGCGGTCGGAGAAGGGGGCAAAAACCTATCGGCCGGTCAACGGCAGCGTATCGCCCTTGCAAGGGCGCTTTTCAAGAAGCCATTCTTGGTAGTGCTGGACGAGCCGAATTCAAATCTGGATGTCGATGGAGAGCGTGCGCTCGCTAACGCTCTGCTACGAGTTAAGGACAGAAATGGTATTGTTATTGTTGTCGCGCATCGCTCCGACATCATGAACATCGTCGACCATGTCCTCATGCTGCGAAACGGCGACGTCGCAATGTACGGGAAGCGGGATGCCATCATCAATCGTATATCTGAGGGCCCTCGGGCGTTGCCGGCGACAACGCTGAAGGTCGTTGACGGAGATCTGGGAGCATGAACGGGGAGACGCGAAACGGACTGCAAAAATCTCTACGCATTCATATGCTGTTTGGCGTATCTGCGGTGATCTCGATATTTGGCGGTTTTGCCGTGTGGGCCGGGAATACGACACTCGCAACCGCAGTAGTCGCACCTGGAACGCTCGTTGTTGACGGAAACATCAAGCCGGTCCAACACCCTAGTGGGGGAATAGTAACTGAAATCCTCGTGCGCGAAGGCCAGGTCGTGCATAGCGACGAAGTGCTAATCAGATTGGACGCCACTGCTGCCAAGATGAACTATGAGATCTTAAAGGCCGCGATTAATCAGCTCTACGCAAGGAAGGCTAGGCTTTTTGCCGAAGCGACGGGACTGCAAGATATTGTCGTCCCGTCGGAGCTGGCTCTGCGAATTGCGCCCGACAAGGTAGACGGCGTGATGGAATCGGAGCGTCGCATCTTTCAGAGCCGCCGGGACGCGCGAGAGGGACAGCGTCAACAACTCGGTGAACAGATCACCCAGTACCAAGAGCAGATCAAAGGCTTAGAAACTCAACAAGCCGCAAAGGCTCAAGAGATCGGGTTGATCGACAAAGAATTGGAAGGGACACGTCGTCTCTACAACAAGGGCCTCGTTTCACTCAACAGATTGAATAGCCTTGATCGAAGCGAAGCGCGCATTCAGGGCGAGAATGGGCAACTGGTTGCCTCTGCAGCGAGTGCGAAAGCTCGGATTTCGGAAATAAAGATCCAGCTATTGCAGATCGATCAGGACCTAAGATCGCAGGTTGAAACAGAGCAAAGAGACGTCCAGAGCCGCCTCGATGAACTGACTGAAAAAGAAGTCACGGCCCGCGACCAGCTGAATCGTGTTGAAATACGTGCGCCGACAGCGGGCACAATTCATGATCTCAATATCCACAGTGTTGGCGCTGTTGTCACACCGGCCGAAACGCTCCTTCAGATAGTCCCATCCCAAAGTGAACTGGTAGTGAGCGTGAGGCTTGCTCCGGCGATGATCGATCAGGTTGCCGTCGGTCAGTCAGCGTTCCTGAAATTTAGTGCGTTTGATCGAAACACAACACCAGATTTGACTGGCCAGGTCGTAAGAGTGTCAGCGGATCTCGAGATGGACGCCAAAACGAATACTGCGTTTTACAAATGCGACATTACCATCCCCGCCGATGAAGTTGCAAAGCTAAAGGAATTGAAGCTCCTTCCCGGCATGCCTGTTGAGTCGTTCATTAGAGGGAACGATCGATCTGTCGCAAGTTACTTCACAAAACCAATACGCGATCACATGGCGCGTGTATTTGTTGAAAGATAGCCAATCGGACTATCTCGTTATAGATTATTCATCCTGGTGTGCTTAGTGTCGGCATAATTCGAGACAAATTTGCCGCAAATAAAGAGAAGACAAAGAGATATGCAATTTCTTGTAACTGGAACTGGGGGCTTCATAGGCTTTCACCTTGCGAGACGTCTATTGGAGGAAGGTCATTCCGTTACGGGATTTGATGGGATGACACCGTATTACGACGTTTCTCTAAAGGAGCGACGGCACGCAATTCTATCCAGCTACAGAAATTTCCATCCGGTCATCGCAATGCTAGAGAACCGTGAGCGACTGGCAGAGGCATTCAACTCCGCTCGACCCGATGTTGTCGTGCACCTGGCCGCTCAAGCAGGCGTGAGATATAGCTTGGAGAATCCTGACGCATATATTGGATCAAATTTGGTGGGTTCGTGGAACATATTGGATTTGTGCCGGCAGTTTCGACCCAATCACCTATTACTGGCGTCGACTTCGTCGATTTATGGCGCAAACAGCAAGATTCCATTTGGGGAATCGGACAAGGCAGACGAGCCTTTGACCCTTTACGCAGCAACAAAAAAAGCCATGGAAGTGATGGCGCACAGCCAATCGCATCTTCATAAGATCCCCACCACGGCATTTCGGTTTTTTACAGTTTATGGCCCGTGGGGCCGGCCGGATATGGCGCTCTTCAAATTCGTGAGTGCCATACTCGACGGCAAGCCAATTGACGTTTACGGGCATGGACAAATGTCCCGAGATTTCACTTATATCGATGATCTCGTTGAAGCGATTGTCCGACTCATACCAGTGATTCCGCAGTCCTCGACGCCTACAGATGCCGCGATAGACACAATATCAATGCATGCCCCCTTCCGCATCGTGAACATCGGGGGCGGGCAGCCGGTTGGCTTGGAAGCATTTATCGAAACTGTAGAACAGGCGCTGGATCAAAAGGCGTTGCGTAATATGCTACCTATGCAACAGGGCGATGTGCCTCGTACCTATGCAGCACCTGAGCTTCTTCGGTCGTTGACGGGCTATACGCCGCAGACACCTGTATCTGAGGGCGTTCGGCGCTTTGTTGAATGGTACTCGCAAGCCCACTGATCGAACATTAAAACCACGAAACCTGTCGAGTAACGCTTTGCTGAAACCCATCGTAGCGACCCTATTTGCGATCAACATGATGCTTGCCGTTGTGTTGGTGAGACTGTCGGTTGGTGGGCTTCCCGTAAGGTTGCTTTTTGTCGCGGTGTTACTTGCTGTGGTGGGCGCGTATGCGCCTGGACTTATCGTTCGCGCGGTTACGGATCAAAGAAATCAGATATTTCTTATTGCGTTTTTGACTTGTTGTGCACTGATATCCAGCGCGCTGGTTGGGGACGGCTTCACTTACTCCATAGGTCAAGTTTTCCAGATTCATATTCAAGCAATCGTTGGCTTGATTGTGGGATATTGCGTGATCACTATTGTCGGTTATCAATCAACGGTTCTGATTTTTTTGCTGCCGATTGCGATTTCGTCAATCTTTGCCGCCTTGCAATTTGCAGGATTTTCGCCCGCTTGGTCCGCCTACGACGCACTGTCCGCATTGCAGCCGAGGGATCTCGCAGATTTCGAGGGATTTGACGCACACTACCGAGCGTTGGGTTTGTCATATAGTCCGGTTCACCTCGGAACGCAGCTCTGCCTGGCCTTTGCTGTAATTTTCGCATACCGCGTCAGTCAAGTTGGTCGGAGTGCGATCATGAGCGGATTGGATCGAAGACTGATTGCTACGGTTGCAATCACCGGCTTCGTGGCAATATGCTCTGGCAACCGCTCGCCGATGCTTGGCTTGGCTGTATTTTTCTGCCTCTATTTAGCGTCCGCTAAGCCAATGCTCGGGCTGTTAGCGGGTCTTTTCATGGCGGCTGCAGTTCTCCTTGGAGATTCCATTGTTGAGGCTATGAACTCCTCCGGGCTTCGTACATTCAACACGGAAAACAGTTCGGGCGAGGGACGTTTGGTCCTTAGCGTCTACGGTTCAATGTTGTTCTTCTATAGGCCATTCGGATATGGGCTGTCTTTCGACAGCGTCGCTCACTATTCCGAGTACTGGGATTGGCTGAAAAATTATCCCAATTCTCAAGCGATCACGATCCATGCACTCCATAACTACTATTTGATGTTTATCAACAAGCATGGGGTGTTGGCGCTTTTTGTCGTTCCATACTTGCTACGCGCTTTCTCAAAAAATTTGGTGGGCGTGCTCGCATTCGTCCCGTATCTCGTGCACATATTTTATCACAACGATGGTCCTCTGCAGGCAGACTTCATGTTCTGGTACATAATTCCTCTCGTGGCTCAAAATCCGGCGTTCTACCCGCAGCAAGATCGAGAAATGACCCGAACAGTAGCTGCTAGGGAACCAGTTCGGGTGATGACGGTGCGGTGACGGCTGTGAGGTCACGCATTTACGCGCATTGGCTCTGTTCCCTCGTAGCGCTCCCGGCATTAGCATATGGGGGCGTCGCCGAAGTCCCTTTCCAGTTTTTTGCTGTTCTGACGTTCGCAACAGGCACGGTTGCGTTCGTCGTGATGCCCCGCGCCGCCGAGACAAAAACACTATGGCTTCTATTCATCATCACTTGTACGCTAGCAGTTGCCGCCTATTCACAGGCTTTGGATATCTCGGCTTTCATCACGCTCGGCGCGTCCTCCCAAAGCTTCGAGGGTATTCAGCAGAAGTCGATTTCTGTGTCTCCGGGGGCAACCGATATCGCGATTTTGCGATTACTCGTGCCTATCGCCATTTTCTTTTTGTTTCGGGCCGTATCGACCGGCGATGATAGCGCGTTGCGCTTGCTGCGGCTGCTCGGTGCATGGGGCTCCTCAATCGTTGTCGGCGCGCTCATCCAGTTCTTTGTGGACCCTGACCATATCGTCTTGGCAGACAAGCTGCATTACAAGGAGAGCCTCACCGGCCCGTTTGTGAATCGGAATAACGCTGCGGCCTATATAGGACTCATTCTGCAGATTCTCTTGGCATTGATGCTTTATGGGCAGCGTGTAGCACCCAGCGGGAAGCTCGTATCGAGATGGATGACGCCCTCGCTCTTCGCGCTGGGGGTATTTGCGCTGCTCTTGACAAAGTCGAGGGCGGGCATAGCAGCCGCTATATTTGGTTGCTTGCTGATGGCCGCATTGCTCCGCGCATATTCTTCCGGCGGCCGGGCGCGCCAGAAGCAACCAATGGCAACTCCTTCATTGTTTATGGGCAGCTTAATTCTTTTGTGTATTGCGTTGTTCGGCCAAGGAGCGATCATTCGCCTGACCACCGAAAAACTTGCCGATGGCCGGGTGTGCACGTACAACTCGATTTTGTCCGGTATCATGGCTGACGCCAACTTTTGGGTAGGTACTGGCTTCGGCGCATTTCGCTCAGCGTTTCCACCTTATCGGAGCGCAGATTGTGGAATAAACGGCATATGGGATAGGGCGCATAACTCTCTGCTGGAGGGCACCTTCGGCCTTGGCGCTATTTTCCTCGTTGCGCTGATGTGTGGGATTTGGATTCTGTGCCGCGCCTATCTCGGCGGTATGAAGCTCCGCCGACGCTTCCGTCCATTTGCAGCATTAGGTATTAGCGCGACTATTGCGCTACTTGCCCATTCCTTGATCGATTTTCCTCTCCAAATACCGGGGATTAACAATCTCTTTGCGGCGGTCGCAGGAATAGCTTTTGGGATCTCCTGTCAAGACAAAAGCAATATTGGACTTCACGAGATCTCAGGTAATACGACATTTAAACAACTCACATAGTCTTGTCGTGTCGACGTTGCCCCAGTGCAACATCTTTAAAATAAATCGTGGAGCGCTCGAAAACGGCAAGCTGATCTGTTAAACGATTTCAAAATGTTAGGTTTGAAGGAATGCGGTCTTAATGAAAAGTGGTTCTAAGGTTCTTCTGGCTGCTGGCGTTACGATTGGCTTTGGCCGGACGCACGCTTCCCGGATCCGACCGCGATGATAAGTCACTGGACCAGAAAGCGACAGTTAAGGTCACGACAAAGGGCCGTAAGGTTGGGATCGATTGCGCCCAGGTCGACATAAACAAGACAACTCTCCTCCTTTTCGTCGAAGCGGGCTCTGCCTCCAGCAAAGACGGTTTTGGTGGAGGCCGTGGCGCCGCGCCAGTGTTCCTCCGGTTTTGGGGGCAACATCAAGCACAGTGACGACACGCGATGCTACTCGTGATGTGCCGGAAATTAACGATACAGTAACTAACCTGGGCCGGGAGGTTGTTTAAAGCACTCCCACAAAATATGGTCCGCACGCGAAAATGAGGTGAGGGAATGAGCTATTTTAAACTACGGTGCGCAGCTGCTTTGGTGGTGGTGTTCGGTGCTGGTCAAGTACATGCAGCTGTTGACGCGGGAGCATCGTGTTTCATCGCTCCGGCGAAGGCGAGCCAGGAGCAGTTGGACTCGTTCTCCTCTCAACCTGCCGACCTGACCACAAAGTATCCGACGGGCGGTGCAGCAATGTCCTTGGAGGTCAGGACCCTCGCTGGAAGTCGGTTTGATAACGTCGACCGGCTTGTCCAACTCGCCGCCGGCGCCTCGCCAGGCCAAAAATCAGCGATTGGCGCTGGTTTGGCTTGGACAGCACGGGCATGTGCCGCATCTCAGCCGGAATATGCAATTCAAATCCAAGAGAAAATCGCCGCTAGCGGCCTGGAGGAGGTCATAACGGCATTTCTTGGTGCTGCCAATGACACCGCAACTGCCGCCCTGGGTAACGGTGCCGCTGCTGCCGCGGCAGGAGATATCGGCAATACGGGAGCGGTCGGCAACAGTGGAAATGTCGGTGGCGACGTGGCGACCGCAACGGCTGCACCGGCACGGTTGGCGGCCAGAGGCGCCGGGAGGTCAACGACCATCGTGACGAATGTGATTAGTCCAAATTAATTGGTAGTGTTGGAGTTAGAATGCTGTCCCCATTTAGAAATGACGCCGCTGAACTCGGCAGTGAGTTTCGTACCCGACGCGATAACTTCGACGTTGACGCTATCCTCGCGATAATTCGGCGGCGCTGGACTCTCGTCGCCGTCGCGCTCGCAGCTGGGCTCGTGGTGGGAGCAGCTTTTCTACTAAGCGCGGTACCAATGTACACCGCCTCGGCCACTCTGCTCATTGACAAAAGCAATAGCGGTCTCCTCAGCCAAATGAGCGAGACCGGAGCCGCGGTTAACGACGATGCCGCGGTTTTGAGCGAAGTTGAAGTTCTTCGGTCCGATTCAGTGGCGCTTTCCGTCGTCGACAAATTTAAGTTGCAGGACAACGCAACCTTCATGTCGCCGAGCCAATCACTGCGCAGCAGCTTGGCTCAACTCTTTGATTTGCGGCGGTTCTTTTCCAGTTCAGCAGAGGACCAGGATTCGATAGACGAGGCACGTGAAAACGCAGCCGCAGCTGTAAAATCGAACATGTCGGTAAGCCGTGTTGGCCGAACCTACGTATTGAACATAGAGTATACCTCCAGATCGCCCGCCCTTTCTGCGAAAATTGTGAATGCCATTGCAGAGGGCTACCTACTCGATAAACTGAACTCGAAGTATGATGCGACGCGCCGTGCCAGCGACTGGCTGGAGCAGCGAATAGACGAATTGAGACAGAAGGCGCTTGAGACGGATCTGGCGGTACAGAAATTCAAATCCGACAATGGACTTCTGGCAACCAGCGGCCAACTCATATCCGATCAACAGTTGTCTGAGCTTAACAGGGCGCTCATTGATGCGCAGGCGGAGACTGCTAAGGCAAAAGCTCGATATGATCGTATCAAGATAATCATCGACGCTCATCGCACTGACGCGATCGTTACCGACGTTTTGGACAGTTCGATTTCGAACGATCTCAGAATGAAGTATCTCGAAGCCTCCAAGACGGAGGCGGAAATCTCTGCACGGCTCGGGCCCAATCACACTCAAGCGGTTCGGCTGAGAGGGCAGATGGCCGAGTATGAGCGCATGATGTTTGAAGAGTTGGGTCGGATATCGGAGAGCTATAAGAGCGATTACGATGTCGCCCTCTCGAAGGAAAAGTCGCTTTCCGACAGTGTCGGGCAAGCCAGCAAAGTAAGCGCAGCAGCCGGGGAAACACAGGTTCAGCTGCGTGAACTTGAGCGTAAGGCCGATACTTTTCGTAACCTGTATCAGACGTTCCTGGCGCGGTATCAGGAAGCCACGCAGCAACAGTCGTTCCCGATAACCGAGGCGCGGATTATTGAGAAGGCTCAAAATCCGACTGTACCTAGCTATCCGCAAAAGCCGCTGACGCTTGCGCTGTTCGGTATCCTGGGCATTGCTGCTGGCATGTCAGCTTCGGCATTTCTCGAGTTTCAGGACAAGTATTTCAGAACTGGGGATCAAGTCCGAAACTCCCTCGAAATCGATTTCCTTGGATTCATGCCTGCCATTAAAGATGGCGCGGCAAATCATGTCATGACGCATCCAATGTCGATGTTTGCTGAGACCTTGAGAGCTTCGAAGATTGCTATTGAATCCGATGAAACATCTGGCTGCCGGGTTGTCGGGGTTGTCTCGGCATTACCCGGGGAGGGCAAGTCCACCGCTGCTATAAACTTGGCCCACTTGCTGGCGGCAGAGGGCAGCCGAACGTTGCTTCTTGATGCGGACTTCAGGCAACCAGGAACCTCCAAGCTTTTGGCGCCAAATGCGGAATCTGGTTTGCCCCAGATCTTGAACGGTTCCGCATCGGCCGCAAATTTGCTTATCCGTATCGAAGAAAGCGGCGTTGAATTTATCCCAGCATTGGTCAACAAACGCGTCTCAAACTCAGCGCAATTACTGTCGTCGAAGGCAATGGCAGATTTTCTGGCAGCCGCTCGCACCAAGTTCGACTACGTGATCATTGACCTCCCGCCTGCAGGACCGGTCATCGACGCTCGAGCAATGGCGCCCCTTATTGATAGTTTTATGCTGGTTATTGAGTGGGGGAAGACGTCTCGTAAGGTTGTGCAAGCGGTTTTGGGCAGTGAGCCTGCAATACATTCAAGGATGATCGGTGCAGTTCTCAATAAGGTCGACACTAAAAAGTTAAAGCTTTATCGATCGCATGGTTCAGTCGAATACTATCACTCCAAATACTCAGACTATTACTTGGAAGATAACTAGCGCGTGAGATCCATTCTAGGTGGGGCGATTTCGATCGCCTGCGGGCTGTTGACGATATTCGCGGGAACCGAGCTCTATAAAACCCTTCGGTTCAGCGATCTGGTGTCGACGGCTGCTCGTGTCGAAAGTGGTCATTCGGTGAGTCAGAAAGCAGCGCAACGCGCTGCCGCGCTTTCGATGGAGCTCGAACAGTCTCACGGGTGCCGGGAAGACTTGGTAATGCCGGCGGTAACAATCATGCTTCACGCCGTCGATGAGGCGGCGCAGGAGCCAAATCTTTCGGTTTGGGTCGATACGCTCACTCGCGCCGACCGATATATGAAATTCGCTCTAGGGTGCTCGCCGAAAGAGGGAAACTATTGGCTCCGCTTTGCGATGCTTCGCAGGCTGCAAGGTGAAAACACCGCCGAGCTCGCGGCCCTCATGTCGTTGTCATCCAGATACGCGCCTGTCGAGCCCGATGTGCTTAGTCTTCGGATGCAAGTATGGCTTAGTCTTCAACCTGTCACCCGCTCAGCCGCCGCCAGTGCCCTCGCGTCGGACCTGGCGCACTTTCTGGAGCATGCGCCCACTCAAGACATCAAGGACTTCAGCTTGGCAGCTGACATGGATATGCAGTCTAGGCTGATAGACGCCAGACGAAAATGAGGCATCTAGAAAGCGTCTTTACGGTTTTTCGCCTTTTCTTCCACCGGCATAATCTCGCGCTTTACGAAAAGCTTTTTGAGACGACCGGGCAGCAAAAACAATAGTTCGGCTAGCAGATCCAGCGACTGTCTTCTGAAAAAAACAAGGATGATCGCAGCATAAATCAAAGCCCCTATTAGTGCTGCGACCATTGCCGCAGCTAGCGGCGGCATGTGCGACAGCAGCAACCCTGCCAGAGGATACACGATGGCAAACATCGCCACGCTTGCGATGCAATACGGCGAGCCTCCTTTGACGACAGAAACCCCGGATATCCCAAAGGTCTTCTGGCTGGCCGCCAGATAGAACGCGCAAGTGAGGAGAGCGCTTATGACAACCCCGGCCGCCACTGTTGAGGGGCTGCCGGTAGTCGCTGTCAATGCGAAAAGAGCGGAAGAAACAATATCCAGGATGCCAAGCAATCTCAATTTGGAAGTGCGGTCACGAGTTTTGAACAGCGTTATCGCGACCATCTTCAGAACGGCTGGTACGATCTGGAGCGAAAGAAATGTTAAGACAATGCTACTCTCCGCCCACTTCTCGCCATAGAGAACATGCGTCAACTCAGGAGCAAGAGCACCGCATCCCATATAAACCGGAGCAAGGATCGCGAGCAGCGCTGATGTCACACGTATATAGGGCTCAATGGTGTCCCGGTCGCGGAGCTTGGTAAAGGTTGTGACGAGAACATTTGCGATTGAATCCAGCAACAGCGAATTGACCGCCTCGATTAATCGTCCTCCGACCCGGTAAACTGCCAACGCGGCGGGACCAGCAAAGGCAGCGAGAAGAAACTCAGGCATTCGGCCCGACAGATAACTCAAAAGCCGGAATTGAAGGATCGGTGCCGAATAGGATACGATGCGTTTTGCGTGCTTGACGTTGAATGCCAATTGGGGCCGATAGGGTTCCTCATACCAAAGGATCACGGCCGATCCGAGCGCGCCGGCGACCCTAGAAATAATGAGCGACCATGCTCCATATCCGAGCAAGGCCATGACGATTGCCACAATGCCAGTCAGTAGCCCATTGATAAAGTTCCGAAGGGCCGAGATTTTGAAGTTGAATTTCTTTCGCGCATTGGCCAGGTTGACGACACTCATCGCGTTCAGGAAGATAATGGGTGCCATAGCGGCCAAGTACACCGACGTGTCTGCGCTGAAGAAATGGTCGACAAACGGCGCTATCACACCGCTTTGAATGGCGATGCATAGGGCAGCCAACATCAAAAGAAGCCAGAAAGCGGTGGCAGTAGTATCGCCATCAGCTTCATCATCATTTTTGATGATGAAGTCGACAATTCCCTCCTTGAATACGATTGTGAAGACGTTGTTGATAAGCACGGCGAGCATCACCAGGCCGAACTGCTCCAGCGTTAGGTGGCGGGCGAGTACGACGAAAACGACGAGTGTCGTTAATTGGTTAGCCGAATTTGCAAATGATAACCAACCAATACCTGATACGGATTTTGCCTTTATCGACATGTTAGTTCAAAACGCTTTCGAATATTGCGGCTTCCTGTTGGATGTATCGGCGTAGACCGTAGCGATCCTCAATTAAAGCACGCGCAGCGGAGCCGGTGCTTTTCCCTTCGGAAGCTCTTCGGAGGGCATCGGCGAGTTCGAGATCGCTCGTTCCGTCCGAAAGATACCCGGTCACGCCGTCTTCTATGAGATCACTCGTGCCGGGAATGTTTGTCCCCACACAAATCAAGCCGGTTGACATCGCTTCGAGCAAAACCTTCGGCAAGCCCTCGTGCAAGCTTGGCAAGACAAAGTAGCGATAATTCTTCATCGTGCCAGCAAGCTCTGTGTTTGGTATACTGCCCAAGAGTCTCACTTTCGCGCCGAGAGCTTCAACGAGTGCCTCTAGATCCCCCTTCAGCGGACCTTCACCGAACATATCGATCTCAAACCCGCCACGTTGGGCGGCACGTATCAGATTTGCCAGGTTCTTTTGCGGAGTCAGCCGGCCAACGTAGATAAATCGCTCTTTTTCTTCGACCGTATTTCCCGGCGCAAAAAGCTCAGTATCGACATAGGTCGGCACAAGGTGAACTTTCGATGAGGACTCCGTGCGTCCGCGAATTTCCGTCGCGGCCTGTTCTGAAGTTACAACGACCGCATCAGCGAGCCGAAGTCCGATCCGCTCTACCAGGCGCGCAAGGAACGCCGCCCGACGCTGGCCATTTAGGCGAAACCGACGGGAAAGGATGTACCCAAATCTAAGCAGGAGGGGCCGTCGCGTACACACTTTCGCAATTAGAGCGGCCCAACTGCCACTTATCTGGTTGGTTTTGAGAGCGGCAGAAGCTGCAATCGGACGGTAGTGGTGCAATGGTCCGAAGATTGAATGCAACAAAATTACCGATTTGGTCGCCTTGCGCGAAGGCACCAAAACATCAAACTTCTCGTAAACTGGGTCCGCGGCGCGCAAATCACTCAAAAGCGTAAGGTCGGAGCGCGAGTAGCTGAAGATATTAATTTTATCGAACACGCCAACCCTTATATATTCGCTGAGGTGGAGAATTTCTCGATCGAGAATGCCAGCCTTTTTCCAAGCGGTTAAGGATCCAGACAGCGAAAGAAAAAAGGTCAATGTCTGCATCTAGGGACAGCATCCTCGGTAAGGTTTGGGTGCGACAACGTCAATCGAGACAATAGACGTGCTCTAATATAAACAGGTGAATAAAACATTCCTCAACATTGCTCCTACACAACGTTTGCGAAAGATAACAGATGTATATGAAGGCATTTTCGGTACTTTCGGCTATTTTGATCGCCACGATGGTCGCCTGTTCGCCCCTCCGAGCAGAAGAGTTTGCACCGAATTCTCAATGCGGTCTTCAACCGGGAGCCAAAATAGTCCGTGTAACAACGCTCGATCCTAAAGGGAGGGGGAGCCTTGACGAGGCAGTGAGAACGTCCGGAGCTAAGATAATTGTCTTCGATGTTGGAGGCACAATCAGGCTTGAGTCTGATATCGATTTGCGGACCCCGTTCGTAACCTTAGCCGGTGAGACGGCGCCTGAACCGGGCGTAACGCTTGTTGGTGGGACGCTTCGCGTGCATAGCCATGATGTCTGTATTCGCCACATCGCCGTACGACCTGGTCCGTCAAGCGATCCTGAGGTGTCAGGCGTGCGAGATGGTATCGCGATTGGCGGAAACCCCGCGAAGTACGGTGGTGCGATTCAAAACGTGATTGTGGAAAATGTTAGCGTGAGCTGGGCGATCGATGAGAACCTCAGCGTCTGGCATGCCGGCACCAACAATGTTCAGATTAGAAACTCAATTATATCTGAGGCTTTGCGAGCTGCGGGGCACCCCAAAGGGAATCATTCGATGGGTCTGCTGATTGGATCAGATGTGTTCGATGTTGACATATCCGGCGTATTGTTCGCGCATAACAACGACCGAAACCCGCGAATTAGTCCGAGGACGATTGTTTCGTTGTCAAACTCGGTTGTCTACGCCCCGGGCAAAAGGAGCACCGAGATTTTTTTAGATTGCGCAGCCGGGAAGTACCCGGTTCGTCTCCGAGATAATGTTTTGATCCCTGGATCAAGCACTTACAGGAAGCTTTCCCAGTACGAATTTGTTGATGACGCTTCCCGCGACTCAATTTATCCGGATTCCGACTGCAAAACCGGATTTGATACGCTGACGATGGAGCGAGGAAATGAAGCGGAAATTACTGGATCCGTTCTCCGGTACGCTGGCTCACGCCCAGCTCGGCGGAATGAAGTTGACGCCAGAATTGTAAAAGAGGTTCGATCTGGTGGCGGCGCGATCGTGGACAGTCCACCAGAAAGTGTGCAAACTTCGGAGGCGACTTCGGGAGAGCGAGTGTTCGCTCTACCAAAGACGCCTTTCGCTAGGGCACCAGACGGGCGATATGAGATCGCTGTTTCATTGTGCAATGCCCATCTCAAGCTGGGCGGCGCGCCTTATCGAGGGTGCGAGGCCCAAATGTAATTCGGCCCCGCACCAGTTCCTCAGCTCGCTTTGTTCGCGCTGCTCTTCTTGCCAACAGCGAAATAGCTGAAGCCGTGGCGGCTGACTTCGGCGGCAGAGTAGACATTGCGCAGATCGACGATGGTTGGCGTCTTGACCGTGGTCTTCAAGCGCTTGAAGTCGAGGGCGCGGAACTCGTCCCATTCGGTGACCAGGACGATCGCATCGGAATCCTCCGCGATTTCATAAGGGTCTTTGCCGTAGATTACCGGTCCGAGCATGCCCTTGGAGGCTTCCATGCCTTCGGGGTCATAGGCGTGCACGGTGGCACCGCCATCGAGAAGCGCTTGGACGATGGTGATCGAGGGGGCATCGCGCATGTCGTCGGTGTTCGGCTTGAAGGTCAAGCCGAGAACGGCGATCTTTTTGCCGCGAACGCTGCCGCCGCAAGCTGTGATGACCTTGCGGCCCATGGCGCGCTTGCGGTTATCGTTGATCGCAACCGTCGTCTCGATCAGGCGCATCGGGCTGTCATAATCTTGCGCCGTCTTGACGAGGGCGAGCGTATCTTTCGGGAAGCAGGAACCGCCATAGCCCGGACCGGCATGCAGGAACTTGTCGCCGATGCGCTTGTCCATGCCGATGCCCTTGGCGACCTTCTGCACGTCGGCGCCGATCTGCTCGCAGAGGTCGGCGATTTCGTTGATGAAGGTAATCTTCATCGCCAGGAACGCGTTAGCGGCATATTTGATCAACTCGGACGTGCGGCGCTCGCAGAAATAGAGTGGTGCTTCGTTGAGATAGAGCGGACGATAGACCTCGCGCATGGCTTCGGTCGCGCGTGCGTCCTCTGTGCCGATGACGATGCGGTCCGGGCGCTTGAAGTCGGTGATCGCAGCGCCTTCACGCAGGAACTCGGGATTCGACACGACGGCGATGTCCTTACTCGGGAATTCTTCGCGAAAGATGCGCTCGATCTCGTCGCCGGTGCCGACCGGAACGGTGGACTTGGTCACGACGACGGTGAAACCTGTAACTGCAGCGGCGATCTCGCGGGCAGCAGCATACACATAGCTCAGGTCGGCGTGACCATCGCCGCGACGCGACGGCGTACCAACGGCGATGAACACTGCGTCGGCGGCGGCGACGGGAGCCGCCAATTTCTTAGAGAAGTCGAGGCGGCCGGCCGCCCGGTTATGTTCGATGATCGCATCGAGGCCCGGCTCGAAGATCGGCACTTCGCCACGCTCCAGGGCATCGATCTTGGCTTCTGACTTGTCCACGCAGGTGATGTGGTGGCCGAAATCCGCAAGGCAGGCACCGGACACAAGGCCGACATAACCCGAACCGATCATAACAATACGCATTGATAGTCCTTCTATTGATCCAAACTCTGGTCTGGTGTTGGAAAGCTGAAACGGTCAAACGCATGATGACCTAGATGAGCGTAGCCGTATCTATCTGCGAGCAACGACGTCGGCGGTTTCCGCGGCTTAACGGCATTAGAAGCCGTTTCCGCCCCGCAGTTCACTGACGATCGTCCCGAAAATGATCTTCAAGTCGAACCAAAAACTGAAATTATCAATGTAGTAAAGGTCCGCATTTATTCTGGCGCGGGCCTTGGCGGGCCGATCAGTCGGTCCTCGCAGACCACGCATCTGAGCGAGCCCAGTGAGGCCGGGGCGCATTGAATGGCGCCGATGGTAGGCTGGGACGAGTTCTTCATAGAGCATCCCGCCGGCGAGCATGCCGATTGCGTGGCACCTTGGGCCTACCAGCGACATATCACCGCGAAGCACATTGAAAAGCTGAGGTAGTTCATCCAAATTCGTTTTGCGCAAAATCCCGCCTAGAAACGTTATGCGCGGATCGTTCTCGACAGTTTGAATAACGCCGCTCGGATCACATGTTTCAGACCGCATGGAACGAAATTTGTATACGGTGATCTTCTTCCCGTCTTTACCCCACCTTGTTTGCGAAAACAGCGGGGAGCCCCGCGTCTCAAGCCTGATAAGCACCGCGATGAGGATTAAAATCGGCGCCAGTATTAGCAATGCCGTGAAAGATGCATAAATATCAAAGAGTCTCTTGAGAAAGAAATTCCACCAAGCAGAGCGAACTGCCGCTTGTCCGACATCGAGAACATCAATGTTACCCGATGGCGTATTTTTTTCATTAGCAATCTCTGAAAAAATATTATTAGCACTATCTTTCGTCGTTACCGTCAACATGTGCCGCTCTTATACCGAATTCGATTTGCACTTCCTTTACTTTCATCCCCAGCTCACGTCACCTTTAAAGTTAATCATTGGTTAATACCGGGGCGCTTTTTTTGGGTTCATGCTGTACCGATTTAACCTCAATACTTCTCAGATTACGCTAGATTTCGGATGGTTTTTAGACTTGTTTTTTATTTACCAGTGGGGAGAGCGCATAAATGAGACGGGGAGAAAAACTGAAGTTCCAATCAACAAAAGAGCTTTAATCACGAATCTGAGAGGATCTCTACTTTCTTCGGCAAGGATTAAGCGTAAATATCTCGTAGATCTAGCATTGTTACACAGATTTAAAAGCCTTATCTGAGCATTTGGAGTATCGGCCGATGTAGGGAGGCGATGTTCCGTGCATATATTGTTGAAAAGCCCCGGATGGCGACAAGGTTGACGGCATGGCGATGGTTGATCCGCCCTTAGCTTTGCGAGCCCGCGCGATCAGAAGCTTTCGCGAGCTCCTCGCATTGCAGCCCACGCAATATTTCAGCGTAGCGATACCTTCTGTTAACGAGCCGGTAAGATGCCATCCGGATCGCAGGGCGGGACACAAAACCCGCGTAACGGTAGAAGATGGATCAGCGTGAGCGTCTGAGAGGGATAAGCGAAGAATATTGTGCTTTTCCGCTCCGTCACCACTCCCGGTGCCATCCCATACAGGATTTTCAAACGATCCCACGTTTCGAAAGATCATGATGACCCCTGAATGCGGATCAAGCTTCAACTCCGTCAGTGCCATCAATGCCAGCGTATGGTTCCCACAACGGAAGTCCACCGTCCGCGTCGCGGATAGGATCGGTAACCGTTGGCCGGTGACGATCATGCCGTCTCTCGCATCGCCCGCACCAAGGCGGCACCCGATCATCCGGCACATCGCTGGGAACTCTCATCACGAGGTCTACGCCTATTTCTACCTTCACGACCTGCGAAGTGGCCGTGACCGGCTCCGGGACCGGCAAAGCATCGGCAGCCTCCTGAGGTTCCGTCGTAATCGCCAGCGACACGAAGCCGGCCCCGAGTGGTCCGTTTTTGTCGGAAGGCACGGCTGGCATCAGTCCTCAGGCAACGTCAGGAGACCCCCTCACGTGCCTGCCGTCGGCCATCGCCGATTGCCACGACGAGGCTCGACAACTTCGCATCGCCCAACAAATCCATCACCGCCATCCCCCCTGCCAAATATCCAGCTCTTCCCAAACACTTTTGGCAAAAATCTCAATGTTCCAAAACACGCGGAATCAAGGAGGCGGCACATACGGATATCCCAGAGACCGCAAAGGCCGCGCAAATAGACTAGGATACGAGACGAAGCGTTTGCTACCTTTGCTTCGAACGTCATCAGCCGTCTGGCTGACAGCGCTCCGACGATGTTCAGAGGCTGTGCGTCGTGACCTGATTGCGTCTGCGCCACGGGCACGCATACCGTCGGCGTGGCGATCGTGGGAAAGTTCGGATGGAGCGCGTGGTGAAAGAATGCAGCTGGGGCTGATAGTTCCCGACGGCTAGTCTAGGTGTCTGGTTCGTGGGCAGGGAAGAGCTCTGCTGACTTCGTGCGCGACCACTCCTCCGATGTTTTTTGATTGCAAGAGGCGCCCTTGCCGGTCGTCGCGGCTCGCTGACCAGACGACCTATTGAAAATAGGCGAAAGTCACAGTGATGTTCGGGTGGCGTTCGCCACCGGCATTGCTGTGACCGATTTCGGCTGTCTCCGATACGGCTTCTCTGGCTGAAACAAGTTGTGGCTCTTCCACATTAGCCTTCACCTTGGCCCAATACTTAGGATTGTCTCCTATCTGCGCCATCACCCAGCGTAAGTCCGTCTTACGCCAGTCCTTGATGGCGTTGAAGCGGTTGTCCAGGACTAGATCGCCTTCAGAGGTCTTAGCGATCAATACAGCGTGTCCTTCGCCGTTGTTCGTTATGGCAACAGCAATTTTCAAAGATTGTGAAGACCAACCCAATTGCATGAGCTTCTTGCGTTTTGTTAGCGCGAAGTCCTCGCAGTCGCCTGCGGTGACGTCTACGCTCCAAACGTCCGCCCCGGGCTTGTCATTGAGCGGACGTATAGTGTGATTTACGGAAGTGTTTACCGAGATGAGCTGCGACTTGCGGTTTTTGTCGAGCACCATAATCAACGGACCACCCGTGTTGACGCATTGATCCTTGTGCTGCATGCAGAAAACAACGCTTGCGAAAGGAGCAAGAGTCTTTGGCCCTTCGCCGATTCGTACTAAGCTGTTTCCGCTATCGCGCGTAAGAGCACTCAACCCCGTTGCGTTGAGAGGGCTCGTTGCAGCGACAACTGCTGTGGCCGCCACGAATGCAGCCTTCGTGCCAATTGTTATTTTTCTAAACTTGGCCATTGCCCGTCCTCTTTGATGGGCCTAGCATGCATGCGCCCGCTAGAGATTTCGTGCGAGAAACCACTAAAATTCGAGCGAAATGTTTCTTTTTGGAGCCGTTAGGCCCCCGCCTACTTACAGTCGATACGTGCTACCGCTCCCGTCGACAAAGAGCGTTAAGGCGCCTCGCACAAATGTGACGGCGGCAAATCATGCCATGAACGCAAGATCTTGCCACTAGTCCAATGTAGTTACTTGAGAAATCGCGATTCGGCGTGGCACTCGGAAGTCGGCTATGCCGACGCTCCGAGCGGAACATGAACGCGACGATAGCCGTAGCGCACCCGCCTCTGGCAGATGTCCTTTATCTTCAGCTTCGGTTCGGCCAGCTCGCGCTGCCGACAATTATGGGGTGGGCGACATCGAAATGGCGCTCAACAAGCCGCCTAAGGCTATGTGCTGGGCGAGAACGCCAGTCACCTCTTTCGCTCATGGGACAAACCGTTGGCCGTTGCCGGGACAGCGAAGGACATCGCCGAAGCCTTGACGATGCCTGGCGACGCCAGTTGGCAGGAGATGAGACCAAAGGGGCGCGACTGCGTGATTGGGTCTATCTCGAATTGGCCGACCTCGATGCCGATGATTTCGACGCCGCATTCCCCGGTATCTGGACACGAGAGGCTGCTTATCCGCCGAAAGATCGTCGATGCGATCTCGCGTTCTTCTCCACATGGCGTCTGGTTGATACATCCATGGAAAAGCTGGTGACCGTGGAGGGCCACCGCTGGGCCATCGAAGACAACTTCGAAACCGCCAAGAACGAGGCTGCGCTTCGATCCCGGCATTAGCACTTGATCCGCTGGTCGATCCCCGAAATTCGCCGGATCAAAACCTGCCTCGCATGGCGGTGAATTAAACCTTCATGCGTCATCACATGGTCGCTTGGTCAACGGGCACCACCAAGCCGCAGGCAAGCGCACCGTTCCATAACATGCATTATGCCGCTTTTTATACACTATAAAATTCAGTAGCCCGTTTATTCAATTTTTAGGGATTCAGCTCCCGGTGTTTTGAAGATGCGACAAGCGGATGAGAACTCGCATTCGCCAGTTGTTCGTGGGAAAGGTTGGCGCAGCGAGACAGCCACAACAAAGCGCCCACGGGCCTGATGACCCAGGCGCTGCATCGAGGCCCATGTTCACCATCCGGCAGGTGCGGGTGTCGGCCCAATATCGGGCACGCTTTTGTCTTACAGGGAAATCGGCGGCAACAGAGACCAAGCAAGCTCGCCGTTCATGAACGGAACCGCTTCCTCCGATGCCGTTGTCTTGCCTGCACCCCCGCGGAGTGCGACAAGCCGATTGACCCTGTCTATAGCCTGCAATCAGCCAAAGAACGCACGCAGCCGAGAAAAAAAGCCGCTTGGCTTGCGATCTGCCAACGCTCGCAAGCGGCGAGCGACCACTGCTGCGCTGACATGTTCACCAAAACGGCAGAAGCAGACAACATCATGCAGTTGATGGTCGCTCAGCTCGAAGAACCGTTTGGCTTCTCCATAGCTGTCGTTTTCCATTCCCGCCGCCCGCAGGACTGGATCAGCGAATGCAACAGAGATCGGACTGTCGTCGCCCCGCATCGCCATCCGCTCTGTTATCGGCTGGTATTCGGTTTCGTGAAGCGTCCTAAGAAATTGCCTGGGACTGCGTTCGAGAATTTCAGCCCACCGTTCAAGCCGCTCGCGCCGCGTTATTTCAAGGTGTGCGTAGGTCGGGCTGACCTTTGCGATGGTTTTCAACTGCTCAATTGCATGCTGTTCCATTTCGGCCTCCTATCTTCAGAAAAATAGATGGTCCGCTCCCAATAACAGCTTCACTCAGGAAGCAAGCCGTGTCCAATCACGATTGGGAACAGCAGCGACTGCTGTTCGTCTATTGCTTACCCAACTGTGTTTTATGCTGCAAATCGGCCAATTGTTGCTCAACGGCGGCAGGAAAGACCTCTGCAGAACATTGGCCGGCATTGGAACCGTGCGACGACGCACATTTGTAGAAGACCGACGGAAAACGTCTGCCGATGACGCCGCAGCGTCAGACATCTATCTTATATCCGAGATTGATTTCGCTTGCAGGTAAACCCCGCAAACCCCAATTTTCCGGTGGAACCTCGACAAGAATGGTTTTGATGTCACGCGCAGGCACGTCAAAAGCCGAGAGTTCGCCCGCGAGTGCAGCATATAACCGCCGCTTGGCATCGAGGGAGCGTCCCGAAAACAGCGTTATCTCGATGACCGTGTACGATGGTCCCCTTCCTTTAGGAACGATCATCGCATCGTGTTCGTATTCCAGGAGCCGTATACAGCGATCATCTTCGGGAAGTTTCAGGCCGATGAGCAAGGCACGCTGGACCGCCTCAATAACGTCCAAACGGCGAGTTCCGATCCAGCCGCGCCTGGTTTCTATTCGAGTAGCAGGCATCCGGTCGTTCTCCCCAAATTTTGGCGTGTCATCCATGCTGGCCGTGTTTTCGACGGGCCTTTCGCAAAGGTGCCCATGCAACTGGCTATTGTCTACAAAATTGTAGATTAAAAGAAGCCGTCTTCCTGCCCGAAGCAGGAAAGCTGTTTCCCCGCGGGCGGGACACACCCCCCGCGGAGAGATGTTTTTGCGATTTCTTTTGGACGTGGAGACGCTTGTTTCGCAGGAACGCCATAAAATAGAATACTAAATCGATAGCTTTTATTGCCCAATTTGCGCGAAGCTGTACCCTTTACGAGCTCCTTCAACACTCGGAAAATCCAATGACCCTTCAGCAGAAATTTTTCGGCACCATCGTCGCGCTGGCTGCGGCCGTCAGCCTGCCTGCCAGCCTTGTGGCAGCCGACACGCCCGTGAAAGGCGGCACGCTGATCTATCTTGAACAGCAAGCCCATACCAATTTGTATCCACCGGCGGGCGGCTTCTATCCCAACGGCGGTATTCTGAACCAGATCACCGACAAGCTTACCTATCAGAATCCGAAAACCCTGGAAATCGAGCCCTGGATTGCCGAGTCCTGGACAGTGAATGCGGACGCGACGGAATATACGTTCAAGATCAGATCCGGCGTCACTTTCTCCGACGGCACGCCGCTGGACGCCAATGCGGTGGCCAAGAACTTCGACACATTCGGGCTCGGCAACAAGGCCTTGAAGCAGCCGGTCTCCGAAGTCGTCAACAATTACGACCGCAGCGAGGTCATCGATCCGCTGACCGTGAAGTTCTACTTCAAGAAGCCATCGCCCGGCTTCCTGCAGGGCACATCCGTCATCGGCTCCGGTCTCGTTTCGCCGAAGACGCTGGAACTGCCGTTCGAGCAATTGGGTGACGCCACCAAGATCATCGGTTCCGGTCCCTTCGTCGTCAAGGCCGAGACCTTGGGCAAGTCGCTCGATCTCACGGCCCGCGAGGACTACAATTGGGGTCCGAAGAAACTTTCCCATCAGGGCCGCTCCTATCTCGACGGCATCCAGTACATCATCACCGGCGAAGACAGCGTCCGCATCGGCGCGCTGGTTGCCGGCCAAGCGGATTTCATCCGCCAGATCCAGGCCTATGATGAAGCACAGGTGGAGACCCAGAGCTTCCAGATCTATGCGCCGAGCACACGCGGAGTGAACAACTCCGTCGTCTTCCGTCCGGACAATCCGCTCGTCGCCGATGTTCGTGTCCGCAAGGCCCTGGCGCTCGCCACCAACCGCCAGGAAATCGTCTCCACGCTCTTTTCCAAGCACTATCCGCCGGCGACATCGATCATCGCCTCGACCGCCATTGGCTATGTCGACCAGTCCGACAAGCTCGCCTTCGACCTCGACAAGGCCAAGGCGCTGCTGGACGAGGCCGGCTTCAAGCCGGGAGCCGACGGCATCCGCGAAAAGGACGGTCAGAAACTGATCCTGACCGCCTATGAATCCCTGCCGCAGCCGCAGAATCGCGCCACCCTTCAGCTCGTTGCCCAGCAATGGGGCAAGGTCGGCGTCAAGCTCGATGTTCTTGCCGGCGATTCCGGCAGCCGCACGGTTGATGATCTCGACCCGCTGAAGACGCCGGTCTCGCCGGCCATGGTCGGCCGCGCCGATCCGGATGTCATCAAGAGCCAGTACTATCCGAAGAACCGCGACGTGCTGCGCCAGAAGGGCGGCGGCAGCGACAAGATCAAATCCTTCGTCGACGACAAGCTGAACGGCATCCTCGACGAGATCGCCTCGCAGCCGGACAAAGAAAAACGCCTGAAGGCCGTCGCCCAGGCACAGGCCTATGTTCTCGACCAAGCCTACGCCATCCCGATTTTCGAGGAGCCCCAGGCATTCGCAGGAGCGCCTTACGTCAAGGGCGTCGCTTTCGAGGCCGTCGGTCGCCCAAGTTTCTACAGCGTCTGGCTCGATAAATAAGTGCAGTGGATGGCGGAGCCTCCTCCGCCATCCATGCCTATGTTCAGGGAGATCCATGATGACACGATACGTCTTGAGCCGGATCGGACAGGCCTTGCTGGTGCTGTGGGCGGCTTTCACGCTGTCCTTCATCCTCCTGCAGGCGATGCCGGGCGATGCGGTGCTGATCAAATTCCTCAACCCGGAATACGGGCTGAGCCCCGAACAGATCCGGCAGATCCGCGAGGCCTATGCCGTCGATTCCACCGTCTTCGTGCAGTATTTCCAGACGCTCGTGAATTTCCTGAAGGGTGATTTCGGCTATTCCATTCAAGCCGGCGTGCCGGTTTCGGCGCAACTTGCAGCCAATCTGCCGGCGACGCTGAAGCTCGCCACGCTCGGCTTCGCGGCGGCGGTGGCGCTTGCCCTGCTCATCGCCTTTCTCTCCTCGCTTTCCCCCTTCGCCTGGCTGCGCAACCTCATCCAGTCGCTGCCCTCGCTCTTCATCTCCATTCCGGTTTTCTGGCTCGGCATCATGCTGATCCAGATCTTCTCCTTCCGGTTAAAGCTGGTCTCGGTCATCAATCCAGGTCCCTGGGAGAGCCTTGTGCTTCCGGTCGTCACGCTCGCGGTTCCGATCGCCGCGCCTCTGGCGCAGATCCTCATCCGCAACATCGATGAAATCCGGACACGCCCCTTCGTTTCCGTCGCCGTGGCCAAGGGTGCGACGCAGGCCCGCGTCCTGGTGCGGCATGTGGCCCGCAACGCGATGCTGCCGGCACTGACCATCGCCGGCGTGCTGTTCGGCGAGCTTCTCGCAGGCGCAATCGTCACAGAAACCGTTTTCGGCCTTAACGGCATCGGCGGGCTGACGGAGAAGGCCGTGGGCAACCAGGATATATCGGTGCTTCAGGCGATCGTCGTGATTTCCGCCGCCGCCTTCGTCACCATCAATCTCATCGTCGATCTTGCCTATCCGCTTCTCGACCCGCGTCTGAGAGCAGGAAACGGAGCCAAGTCATGACCATCGTTGAAATTCTTTCCACCCTTGACGGGTCGAAGGCCTCCTCCAAAACGGCGAAGCGCCACGGGATCGTCTTCCGCCTGAAGCGTCTGCCGATTGGCCTGGTGCTCGCTTGGATCGTCATCGCTACCGTGCTGCTCTGGGCGGCCGCTCCCGGCCTGTTCACAGCTTACGACCCGCTGCAGGGCGTACCGGGCGGTCAGTTGAAGGCGCCGTCCGCATTGCATCTGCTCGGCACGGATTCGCTCGGCCGCGACCTCTATGCTCGTATCGTCCACGGGGCGATCCATTCGCTTTCCGGCGCGATTGCCGCCGTGGGCGTCGGTCTTGTCGCCGGCACGGCGCTCGGCCTGATCGCCGGCTCGGTCAGTGGGCGCACCGACGCCGTCATCATGCGTTTCGTGGATGTGCTGCTCTCCATCCCGACGCTCCTGCTCTCTCTCAGCATCATCATTCTGCTCGGCTTCGGCACGGTGAATGCCGCGATCGCCGTCGGCGCCACAGCGGTTGCCGGTTTCGCCCGGCTGATGCGGTCGGAAGTGGTGCGCGTGCGCCGTGCCGAATTCGTCGAGGCCGCCTTCGGCAGCGGGGGCACGTTCTGGCGCGTGCTGTGGCGGCACATCCTGCCCAATTCCCTCACTTCCATCATCGGCTATACGGCCGTGCAGTTCGGCTGGGCCATCCTGCAGCTTTCCACACTGGGTTTTCTCGGCTACGGCGCCCCGCCGCCCACGCCGGAATGGGGCCTTCTCATTGCCGAAGGCCGCAACTATCTCGCCACGGCCTGGTGGCTGACGGCCGCGCCCGGTCTCGTCGTCGTTGCCGTCGTGCTGTCGGCCAACCGCATCAGCCAGTCGATCGGAAGGACCAGCCAATGAGTGAAAACATTTCTCCCGTCCTCGATCTCCGCGACCTGAAAATCTCCTACGGCAACGACAATGGGCGAACCCGCGTCGTTCATGACGTTTCCTTCTCCGTTGCCGCCGGAGAGGTCGTGGCCCTCGTTGGTGAAAGCGGCTCGGGCAAGACTTCAACGGCCCAGGCCGTAATTGGACTGCTTTCCGGCAATGGCCGCATCGACGGCGGTTCGATCCGCCTCAACGGCGAGGAGATCTCACGTTGGAACGAAAAACGGCTGCGTTCCATTCGTGGCGCCGTCATCAGCCTCATTCCGCAGGACCCGTCGAGTTCGCTCAACCCCGTGGTGACCATTGGTGCGCAGGTGAGGGAAATCCTCGAAATTCACGGCCGTCTCAGCCGCGCAGAGGCGGACCGACGCGTCATCGAGCTATTGACCCATGTCGGCCTTTCGCAACCGGAACTGCGGGCGAAGCAATATCCGCACGAACTCTCCGGCGGGATGAAGCAGCGCGTGCTGATCGCCATCGCCATAGCCCTGAAGCCGGCGCTCATCATCGCGGATGAACCGACCTCGGCGCTCGACGTCACGGTGCAGCGACGCATCCTCGACCTGATCGACGACCTGCGCCGCGAATATGGCACATCCGTCCTGCTCGTGACGCACGATCTCGGCGTTGCCGCCGACCGCTCCGATCGGCTGGTGGTTCTCCAGGACGGCCGCATCCAGGAACAAGGCCCCACGGCGGATGTGCTCGCCGCCCCGAAGAGCGCCTATACACGAAAACTCCTCGGCGATGCGCCATCGCTTGCCGCCGCTGCAATCCGCCCCCTCCTGGAGGGCGAGCGGCAGGACATCGTCACCGTCGATAAGCTGACGCTGGAGTTCCCACTGCCGGGCGGCAGCCGTTTCCGCGCCGTCGACGACGTGTCTTTCAAGGTACCGCGCGGCACGACCCATGCCATCGTCGGCGAGTCCGGCTCAGGAAAGACGACGACGATCCGCGCCATCGCCGGTTTCCAGAAGCCCACCGACGGCGTCATCCGTGTCGGCGATTTCGATCTCGCCACCTTGACATCCGCCACTCTGCGCCAGTTCCGCCGCAAGGTGCAGCTGGTCTACCAGAATCCGTGGGGATCGCTCGATCCCAGGCAGACGATCTTCTCCATCATTGAGGAACCATTGCTCAACTTCGATCCGCTGCCGAAGGAGGAACGGGCCGCTCGTGTGCGTGCGATCGTCGAGCGCGTGGGCCTCCCGTCCCCGATACTGACCCGGCGGCCGCATGCGCTGTCCGGCGGCCAGCGCCAGCGCGTGGCCATCGCCCGGGCGCTGGTGCTCGAACCACAAGTGGTCGTGCTCGACGAAGCGGTCTCCGCCCTCGACGTCACGGTTCAAGCCCAGATTCTTGCCCTTCTCGGTGAGCTGCAGCGCGACCTCGGGCTCACCTACATCTTTGTTTCTCACGATCTTGCCGTGGTCCGCCAGATCGCCGACACCGTGTCGGTGCTGCACAATGGCCGCCAGGTGGATTACGGCCCCGTCGCGCAGGTCTTCACCAATCCCGCCAGCGGCTACACGCGTGAACTGATCGATGCCATTCCCGGAGCCAAGTTCCCGCATCACGTTCATCAGCACTTGCAAGCAGCGGGACTGACATCATGACCGAACAGACGACAGCAAAACGGCTGGGCTTTTTTACCCGCCTCCTTGATGACGTGGAGGCCGGCGAAAGATACCGGCTTGCGGAGGAGCAAATCATCCACGCAGAGGCCAATGGCTTCGACAGCGCCTGGATCGCACAACATCACTTCCATGCGGATGAAGGCGGCCTCCCCTCGCCTGCAGTCTTCCTCGCCCATGTGGCGGCCCGCACGTCGACAATCCGGCTCGGCACCGGGGTGATCACGCTGCCGATGGAAAATCCACTGCGCGTGGCGGAAGACACAGCCGTAACGGACCTTCTCTCCGGCGGACGCCTCGAAGTCGGCTTCGGCACGGGCGGCACGCGGGAATCCTTCGAAGCCTTCGGCATTCCGGCAGACAAGCGCAGCGAGGTCTACGGCAAATATCTCGGCATCGTCCGCAGGGCCTGGGCGGGTGAGGATATCGGTGCCGGCAACCGGCTTTATCCCAGCGCCCCTCACCTGCTCGACCGTATCTGGCTCGCGACCTTTTCGGCCGTCGGCGCGAAACTTGCCGGCGAAACCGGCGACGGCCTGATGCTGTCGCGCACGCAGCCGCGTCCGGCCGACAATCCGCACGCGAGGCTGGACGATATCCAGAACCCGATCATCGACGCCTATCTCGCGGCCCTGCCGAAAGATCGCGCTCCCCGCATTTTCGGATCCCGCAGCCTGTTCGTCGCCGACGACCGGAAACAGGCGTTGAAGCTTGCGGAAGCCGGGCTCTCCCGCGTCGCGGACCGCTTCGCCGCGGCCGGCCACCGTATTCCCGGCAATAGCGTGCAGGACCTCATCAAGGCGCTCGACAGCCATGTCGGCACGCCGGACGATGTTATCGCTTCGCTGAGGGCGGACACGGCGCTTGCGCGCGCGACCGACATTGTTTTCCAGGTCCATTCCATCGATCCGCCGCCGGAATATACCCTGCGCTCCATCGAGCTGATCGCTTCGGAAGTCGCCTCCGCGCTCGGCTGGCGCCGCAGTGGCAATTCCAAGCGCATCGCAGCCGAATAACACTCCTCCTAAAGAAAGCCGATACGCATGACAGACAATATTCCCGATATCATCGACAATCTGGCGGGTATAGAGCCGGGATCGAAGGGGGCCGCCCTGCGCGCCCGGCGTCCAGTGACGAAGGAAGGAGCGCAGGCAAGCTGGCGCGCGCTCCTTGCCCCTTCCGATACGAGCCAATTCTCGCTCTTAGAACGCTTCGCCGTCGCCACTTTCGTCGCTGCACTGCACGGCGAGTCGGAGATCGCCTCCTTCTATGCCGCCAAGCTCGCAGGCGAGGAAACCGGCGCGGCCCTGCCGGCAGCCGTGAAGACAGCAGCGGCCGAAGGCGCAGGCACCGGCCCCTACGGCCACTATCCCGCAGGGCCGCTTTCCAGCGAGGATCGGGACGGTCCGGTCTTCACCGTTCAGGCAACGGAAAAGGCAGTGCTCGGACCCCGGCTTTCCGCCGCACTGGAACACGCCCATCTTCTTGTCTTCCACCTGCGCGATGCCGAGCCGCAGGCACTGGACCGGCTGATCAAGGCAGGCTGGAGCACGACCGGCATCGTCACGCTCTCACAGCTCGTCTCCTTCCTTGCCTTCCAGATTCGCGTCGTTTCGGGTCTCAGGGTCCTGAACGCTGCTTAAAGGATAAACGTCATGACCGACACCATCATCGAACCCCAGATCGAAAACGTTCCGAACGTCTTCACGCAGGAGCAGATCGGCTGGACGCCGTGGCTCAAGCCTCTTGCGGAAAGCGAGTTGACAGAACGCCATTACGAGGCCCTGGTGGACAAGGCGCGGGCGAAATCGCCCTACTTTGCCCTTCTCGTCCGCGACCCCGATATTCTCGAAGCCCGCACGAAAACCGACAAGGACATTTTCTATAATGTCGTCGATGGCCTGCCCCGCGCCGACCGCGAGCTGGCAGCCACTGCCGCATCGCGTTACAATGGCTGCATTTTCTGCGCCTCCGTACACTCGCGTTTCGCCTCGCATTATTCGCCGAACAAGTCAGAAGTACAAAAGCTGCTGGACGAGGGCGTCTCCGCCGACCTCGGCGAACGCTGGAACGCCATCGTTGCAGCCTCGGTCGCGCTGACGGCAACGCCGCCGGCCTTCAGCCGGGATCATGCGGAACGCCTTCGCAAGACCGGTCTTTCGGACGACGAGATATATGACGTCGTGCACGGTGCGGCCTTCTTCAACTGGGCAAACCGGCTGATGTTGTCGCTCGGTGAACCGACCCCGGCGGAATGACCTTCGCAAGCCCTGCCGGAGAGGAAGATCCGGCGCCGCTCGACCCCCGCAAGATTCCATCCACCCATCATTTGCACAGCTATCATTTTTCCAAGGAGCCCCTGATGACCCATCCCGTTCTGGGAGTCGATCATACCTATCTGCTTGTCCGCGATCTCGAAGCGAGCGCGGCTCTTTATCGTCGACTCGGATTCACCCTGTCGCCGCGCGGCCTGCACAGCCCGGAAAAAGGCACCGCCAACCATACGATCGTCTTCCGCAACGACTATCTGGAACTCTTGGGTGTCGTACGCGACACAGACGGCAACCGCCAGCAGCGGGAACAGTTGAGAGAACAGGGCGAAGGCTTGCAAGCGATCGCCAATCGCACCAGAAGCGCCGACGAGGCAAAAGGCGCCTTGGCGGCCGTGGGACTTGCGACCGGCGAAGTCAGCGCCTTCTCGCGCCCGCTTCCTCTGCCGGATGGGAGCGATGGCCTTGCAAGCTTTCGCACGCTAAGCTTCGATCCGGCCGGCGTGCCCCTCGGACATTTCTTCCTCTGCCAGCATGAAACCCCCGGAATGGTCTGGCGGCCGGAACTGCAGAAGCATCAGAACGGAGCTATCGCGCTTGGCGAGATCATCGGCATTGTTTCCGATCCAAAAGCAACGGCGGATGTTTACGCGCGTTTTTATGCCCGTGGACGGGTCATTCCGGCCGAGGGCGGCTTCAGGGTGGACACGGGCGAAAACTCCGCATCCTTGCTGTTCCTTGACCGCAAGAATGCCGCGGCTCTGTTTCCCGGCCAAAATCTCGATTTAACGCCGAAAGGCGGCTATGCCGCCTTTCGGCTCGTAGTGGGCGACATCGATACGGCCAAACGTACTCTGACGCAGGGCAACGTGCCATTTTCTGTGACCGAGCGGGGAAGCGCCCTTGTAGGCCCCGAATTCACCAGCGGCGCAATCATCGAATATATCGGTCCATAGCACCACGGTGTGGCGACCCACTTTTTTGGACCGTAGAATCAACGACCTCAACCTAGACATGCAGGGCGCTTCCCAAAGCTTTCAGGGCCGCCTCCATCACCGCTTCGCTGCGCGTGGGATGCGCATGAATGGTGCCGGCGATGTCTTCCAGGCGTGCACCCATCTCGATCGCCAGCGCAAAAGCCGCCGAGAGCTCGGAGACCCCGGCGCCCACCGCCTGCAGGCCGAGCACGAGATTGGTGTCGGCACGGGCTACGACGCGCACGAAGCCTTCTTCGGACAACATCGTCATCGCCCGCCCGTTGGCGCTGAACGGAAACTGGCCGGTGCGAATGTCATAGCCTTGCGCCTTCGCGTCTGCCGGCGACAGGCCGGCGCTGACGATCTCCGGATCGGTGAAGCAGATGGCGGGAATGCATCGCTTGTCCCAGGCCCGTTTCTTCCCGGCGATGATTTCCGCCACCATCTCCCCTTGCGCCATGGCCCGATGGGCAAGCATCGGCTCGCCGGTCACATCGCCGATCGCATAGATGCCGCGCATCGACGTGCGGCAACGATCGTCGATCCTCAGATAAGGGCCGGCACGATCGAGATCGAGCTCTTCGAGACCGGATCCTGCGGTTCTTGGACGGCGGCCGACGGTGACGAGGATGCGGTCCGCCGGCAGGCTCTGCTGCCGGCCATCGGCCGTTTCGACGATCAATGCCTCGCCGTTGTCGGCAAGGCCGATCGCCTTCGCACCGGTCAACACCCGGATACCGCCTTCGGTCAGCTTGCGCATGACGGGCCGTACCAACTCTGCATCATATTGCGGCAGCACCTGTGGCGTCGCCTCGACGATCGTTACATCAGATCCCATCTTGGAAAAGGCGGTCCCGAGTTCCAGTCCGATATAACCGCCACCGACCACGACGAGGTTTTTCGGCAGCTCCGTCAGCGACAGTGCCTCCGTCGAGGAAATGACGCGGCCGCCGAAAGGCAGGTTCGCAAGCTCCACCGGATCCGAACCGGTGGCGATCACCACGGTCTCGGCGCGGATGATCTGCTGGCCAATTTCGGTCTCCACCTCCACCGTCTTGCCGTCGCGGAAGTGGGCTCGGCCGTGGACGATCTTGACCCCTGCCTTCTGCAGCAGCCCCGAAACACCGCCGGTGAGCCGGCCGACGATCCCGTCCTTCCAGGTAATCGTCCTGCCGAGATCGATCGAGGCGCCTTCGACGCGGATGCCCATCGGGTTCTTGCCGGCAAGCATCTTTTGCGTCGCGTCGAATTCCTCGGCCGCATGGATCAGCGCCTTGGAAGGAATGCAGCCGACCGTCAGGCAGGTGCCGCCCGGCTTGCCTGCCTCGACGATGACCGTATCGATGCCGAGCTGCCCGGCGCGAATGGCGCAGACATAACCGCCCGGGCCGGCGCCGATGACGAGGAGCTTGCAGACGATCTCTTTCATGGATCTCAGCTTTCGATAAAAATGAGCGCCGGCGTTTCGAGCAGCGTGCGGATGCGCTGCACGAAGTTTGCCGCATCCCAGCCGTCGATGATGCGATGATCGAAACTGGAGGAGAGGTTCATCATCTTGCGCGGCACGAACTGCGTGCCGTCCCAGACCGGTCGTGTGGCGATCTTGTTGACGCCGACGATCGCCACCTCGGGATGATTGATGATGGGTGTCGAGACGATGCCGCCGAGCGCGCCGAGCGAGCTGATGGTGATGGTGGAGCCGGAAAGCTCATCGCGTGTCGCAGTACCCGAGCGCGCCGCTTCCGCCAGCCGGCTCATCTCGGCGGCACAATCCCAGATGCCGCGTGCTTCCGCATGCCGCACGACAGGCACGGTCAGACCGGCCGGCGTCTGCGTGGCGATACCGATATGCACGGCACTGTAGCGCGTGATGATGCCGGCATCGTCGTCGAAAGTGGCGTTGACGTCGGGCTGCTCGGAAATGGCCTTGACCAGCGCCCGCATCAGGAAGGGCAGAACCGTCAGCTTCGGATGATCAGGCCTGCGATCGCCGTTCATCGTGGCACGCAACTCCTCGACCGCGGACATATCCACTTCCTCCACATAGGTGATGTGGGGGATGCGCGAGGAGGAAAGCACCATCTTCTCGGCGATGCGGCGGCGCAGGCCGGTAAGCTTGATCTCCTCGGTCGCTGTCTTCTTGGCAAAACCGTTCTTGACCGCCGCGGGAGTGGTACCAGGGGTGAGGAATTGCTCGATATCCTCGCGCAGGATACGCCCGGCCGGCCCTGTCCCCTGGACCTGCCTGAGATCGACACCGCTTTCCCTGGCGAAGAGCCGCACGGAGGGAGCGGCAAGCGGCCTTTCCGCCGCCGCCGGCACTGGCGCCGCCGCAGGGGCTGGCGCTGCGGGAGCAGGCTTTGCCATTTCGGCCCTGGTCGTTTCGGCAATCGGCGGCTGCGAAATCCGCACGGGCTGAGCCTCGCCGACATCTCCCGCCGTCTCGATTCGCACCAGCGGGGCCTTCACCGCGATGCGGTCTCCGACTTCGCCGGCAAGCCAGATGACGGTGCCATTGACGGGAGACGGAATTTCCACGGTGGCCTTGTCGGTCATGACGGCAGCGATCACCATGTCCTCGCGGACGGGATCGCCTGTCTTCACGTGCCATTCCACAATCTCGGCCTCGGCGACCCCCTCCCCGACATCGGGCATCTTGATGATGAAATCGCCCATGGCTCAAGCCTCCATGACTTCGGCAAGCGCCCGCCCGACGCGGCCGGGACCGGGGAAATAGTCCCACTCCTGCGCGTGCGGATAGGGCGTATCCCAGCCGGCAACCCGCACGATCGGCGCTTCGAGATGATAGAAGCAATGTTCCTGTACCAGTGCTGCGACCTCGGCGCCGAAGCCGGATGTCAGGGTTGCCTCATGCACGACGACGCAGCGTCCCGTCTTCGAGACCGATTTGACGATCGTATCGAGATCGAGCGGCAGCAGGCTTCTAAGATCGATCACCTCGGCATCGATGCCGACATCATCGGCTGCGGCAAGCGCCACATGCACCATGGTGCCGTAAGCAACCACGGTCACCGCCGAGCCCACACGCCGAACCTCGGCTTTGCCGATCGGGATGGTGTAATGGCCGTCGGGCACCTCTCCGAGGTCATGCTTGGACCAGGGCGTCACCGGCCGCTCGTGGTGGCCGTCGAAGGGGCCGTTATAGAGCCGCTTCGGCTCCAGGAACATGATCGGGTCGGGATCCTCGATCGCCGCGATCAGCAGGCCCTTGGCGTCATAGGGGTTGGACGGCACGATCACCTTCAGCCCGCAGACATGGGTAAAAAGCGCCTCCGGGCTCTGGCTGTGCGTCTGGCCGCCGAAGATGCCGCCGCCTGTGGGCATACGCACGACGATCGGGCAGGTGAAATCGCCGTTGGAACGGTAACGGATGCGCGCCGCCTCCTGCGTCAGCTGATCATAGGCCGGGTACATATAGTCGGCGAACTGGATTTCGACACAGGGCTTCAGCCCATAGGCGGCCATGCCGATCGCCGTACCGACGATGCCGGATTCGCTGATCGGCGTATCGAAGCAGCGCGTCCTGCCGTATTTTGCCTGCAGGCCCTGCGTCGAGCGAAAGACGCCGCCGAAATAACCGACATCCTCGCCGAAAACGACGACATTGTCGTCTCGTGCCATCGACACGTCCATGGCGCTCCGCACGGCCTCGATCATCGTCATTCTGGCCATGTCAGTATCCCGCCTTCTGCCGCTGGCGGCGGATATGCGGCGGCATCTCGGCATAGACGCCCTCGAAAATATCGCGCACCGAAGGCCTGCCGCCGGCATGCAGCGTGCCATGCGCCTCTGCCCGGCGCTGCGCCTCGATCACCTCGTCCATGATTTCGGCTTCGGCCTGCACATGCCGCTCCTCCGACCAAGCGCCCTTGACGATCAGATGTTTCTTCAGCCGCAGCACGGGATCGCCGAGCGGCCAGGCCTCCGATTCCGTCTTGGGCCGATAGGCGCTCGGATCGTCGGAGGTCGAATGCGCGCCGACGCGATAGGTCACATATTCGATCAGCGTCGGGCCGAGATTGCGCCGCGCGCGTTCGGCCGCCCAGCGGGCGACGGCATGGACGGCGAGATAGTCGTTTCCGTCGACACGCAACGCCGGAATGCCGAAGCCAAGGCCGCGGGCAGCGAAGGTGCCGGAACCGCCGCGGGCGATGCCCTGAAAAGTGGAGATCGCCCACTGATTGTTGACGATGTTGAGAATGACCGGCGCCTTGTAGGTCGAGGCAAAAACGAGCGCCGAGTGGAAATCCGATTCCGCCGTCGATCCGTCACCGATCCAGGCCGCGGCAATGCGGCTGTCGTTCTTGATCGCCGAGGCCATCGCCCAGCCGACGGCCTGCACATATTGAGTGGCGAGATTGCCCGAGATGGTGAAGAAGCCGTGTTCCTTGGAGGAATACATGATCGGCAATTGCCGGCCGCGTAAGGGGTCGCTCTCGTTCGAGTAGATCTGGTTCATCATCTCGACCATCGGATAGTTGTCGGCAATCAAAAGGCCTGCCTGGCGATAGGTCGGGAAATTCATGTCTCCCTTCTCGAGCGCCTTGCGGAAGGCACAGCTGACGGCCTCTTCGCCGAGATGCTGCATATAGAAGGAGGTCTTGCCCTGACGCTGTGCCATCAGCATGCGGGCATCGAAGGCGCGCAGCTTCATCATGTTGCGAAGCCCGGTCAGCAACTCCTCATCGGAGAGCGACCCGGCCCAAGGACCGACCGCCTCGCCGTCGCGGTTCAAAACGCGGATGATCGAATAGGCGAGATCACGAATGTCTTCCGACGCGACATCCACCTCCGGCCGCGGCACCGAGCCGGCCTTGGCAATCTTGACATTGGAAAAATCAGGCTGGCCGCCGGGGCGGACGGCGGGTTCGGGGACGTGCAGGCTCAAACGAGCGGAATCCACCATGTTTTTTCTTTCCTCCCTTTGCCGGCCGTGACCCCTCCCCGGAAGCAGAGCCGGATGTCATTCTATAGATTGCGGGCGATCACCATGCGTTGCACGTCGCTCGTTCCCTCATAGATCTGGCAGATGCGCACATCGCGGTAGATGCGCTCGACCGGATAATCGGCCATGTAGCCATAACCGCCATGGATCTGGATCGCGTCGGAGCAGACGCGCTCGGCCATCTCCGAGGCAAACAGCTTCGCCATCGAGGCTTCCGACAGGCAGGGAAGCTCCGCCTCCCTGAGGGAAGCCGCGTGAAAGACGAGCTGGCGCGCCGCCTCGATCCGCACCGCCATATCGGCAAGGCGGAAGGCCACGGCCTGATGTTCGAAAATCGGCTTGCCGAAGGCCGTACGCTCCTTGGCGTAGTCACGCGCCGCCTCGAAGGCCGCCCGCGCCATGCCGACCGCCTGCGCGGCAATGCCGATCCGTCCGCCCTCGAGATTGGCGAGCGCGATACGGTAGCCTTCGCCTTCCGCACCTAGCCTCAAATCCGCGGGAATGCGCATGCTGTTGAAGGCGATCTGGCAGGTATCGGTGGAATGCAGTCCGAGCTTTTCCTCGACGCGGATCACCTCGTAGCCTGGTGTGTCCGTCGGTACGATGAAGGCGGTAATGCCCTTTTTGCCGACATCGGGATCGGTGGCGGCGAAGACGATGATGACATTGCCGTTCTTTCCCGAGGTGATGAACTGCTTGGCGCCGTCGAGCACGTAGTCGTCGCCGTCGCGCCGGGCCCGGGTCTTCAGGTTCGAGGCATCGGAACCGGCCTGCGGCTCGGTCAGTGCAAAGCCGCCAATCCATTCGCCGCCGGCAAGCTTCGGCAGGAAGCGCTGCCGCTGCTCCTCGGTGCCGAATTTCAGGATCGGCACGCAGCCGACGGAACTATGCACGCTCATGATCGTCGAACAGGGGCCGTCGCCCGCGGCAATTTCCTCAAGTGCGGCGGCATAGGCGACCACACCCGTATCCGAGCCGCCATAGGCTTCCGGCACCAGCATGCCGAGCAGGCCTAGTTCGCCCATCTCCTTCAGCTCTTCGCGCGGAAAGAGATGTTCCCGGTCGCGTTTAGCCGCTCCCGGCGCCAGCCGGTCGCGGGCAAAGTCGCGGGCGAGATCTGAGATCTGCTGCTGGAGGTCGGAAAGGATCATCTGTTCTCTCCTCCTATTGCCGTTCGATGGCGACGGCAGTCGCCTCGCCGCCACCGATGCAGAGGGCGGCCATGCCGCGCTGGAGACCGTAGCGCTCGAGCGCCGCAAGCAGCGTTACCAGAATCCGGGCTCCCGAAGCGCCGATCGGATGGCCGAGCGCGCAGGCGCCGCCATGCACATTGACCTTCTCATGCGGCAGGTCGAGATCGCGCATCGCCGCCATGGCGACGACGGCAAAGGCCTCGTTGATTTCGAAAAGATCGACATCCGAGAGTGCCAAGCCGGTGCGATCGGACAGTTTCTGCAACGCGCCGATCGGTGCGGTGGCGAAAAGATTGGGTGCCTGTGAATGCGTGGCATGGCCAAGGATGGTGGCAAGCGGCTTGAGGCCGCGATGCTCCGCCTCGGAGCGGCGCATCAGCACCAGGGCTGCCGCGCCATCGGAAATTGAGCTGGAATTGGCGGCCGTCACCGTGCCGCCGTCACGGAAGGCGGGCTTCAGTGTCGGGATCTTGTCAAGCTTCGCCTTGCCCGGCTGTTCGTCGCGGCTCGCCACCTGCTCTGATTTGCCCGATTTCACCGTGACCGGCACGATCTCGCTTTCGAACCAGCCTTCGGCCATCGCCTTCTGCGCCCGCGTCAGCGAGGCGATGGCGTAGGCATCCTGCGCCTCGCGTGTGAACTGATAGGCCTCGGCGCAATCCTCCGCGAAGCTGCCCATCAAGCGCCCCTTGTCATAAGCATCCTCCAGCCCGTCGAGGAACATGTGATCCACGACACGCCCATGGCCAAGCCTGTAACCGCCACGGGCCTTGTCAAGGAGATAGGGCGCATTCGTCATGCTTTCCATGCCACCTGCAACCGCCACAGAAGCGCTACCGGCGGCGATCAGGTCATGCGCGATCATCGCGGCCTTCATGCCCGAGCCGCACATCTTGTTGACGGTGCTCGCTGCGGTGGCGAAAGGCAGACCGGCATGGATCGCCGCCTGGCGCGCCGGCGCCTGCCCCTGCCCCGCCGGCAGCACGCAGCCAAAGACGACCTCCTCGATCGCCTCAGCCTCGACGCGGCTGCGCTGGAGTGCGGCCCGGATCGCCGTTGCTCCCAGCTCCGGGGCAGTGGCGTCCTTCAGCTCGCCCTGAAAGCTGCCGATCGGGGTGCGCGCTGCACCGACGATGACGATGGGATCCTGCGATGTCATGTTCTCCTCCTTCGGGCAAAGCGCTCATCGCGCGCCCATCCGCAATGCGCCGTCAAGGCGGATGACCTCGCCGTTCAGCATGTTGTTTTCCAAGATATGGCGCACGAGCCCGGCAAATTCCGCCGGCCGGCCGAGCCGCGGTGGAAAGGGCACGCTCTTGCCGAGTGCTGCCTGAACCTCGGCCGGCATATCAGCCATCATCGGCGTCTCGAAAATGCCGGGCGCGATCGCGACGACGCGAATGCCGTGGCGGGCAAGCTCGCGCGCGATCGGCAGGGTCATTGCCGCCACCCCACCCTTGGAGGCGGCATAGGCCGCCTGGCCGATCTGGCCGTCAAAGGCGGCGACCGAGGCCGTATTGATGATCACGCCGCGTTCGCCTTCGGCATCCGGCTCGGTCTTCTCGATCGCCGCGGCGGCAAGCCGGATCATGTTGAACGTGCCGATGAGGTTGATCCCGACCGTGCGGGCAAAACTTTCGAGCCGGTGCGGCCCGTCGCGGCCGATCACCTTTTCGGCCGGTGCGACGCCCGCGCAGTTCACCAAGCCGCGCAAGTCCCCGAAGGCTTCGAGGGCTGCAGCGACCACCGCGGCTCCTTCCTCGCCATCCGTCACGTCGGCCTTGACGAAACGGGCGTCGCTGCCGAATTCCCGGACGATTTCCTGACCGGCTTCCGCGTTGAGATCGGCGATCGTCACCCGCCCGCCGGCTTCCACGATCATACGCGCCGTTGCCGCTCCGAGGCCGGAGCCGCCGCCGGTTACGATGAAACTTGCACTTGGGATCAGCATAAATGTTCCTCCCTGCCGGCCGCGCCCTCCTCCAAGCGCAACCGACGGGTAGGATTCTATTCGCTCCACCTATTGCAAGCGATGACAGAACTGCTCCATTATTTCGGCCAGTTTTGCCATAGAGAGTGCGATGGCCGAAATCGAGCGACGGATGATTGCGCCGGCCTTTGTCGAGGAAGCCCTCGACAGCCTGCGGCGGCTGGATAAGCCGACAGAGCCTGTTCTTGCGCGCGCGGGGCTGCTGCCGCGGGTCGACCAGCCAGTGTCGGCCGAGACCTATGGTGCGCTCTGGCTGGCCATCGCCGCCGAGCTCGACGACGAATTCTTCGGCATGGGCGGCCGGCCGATGCGCAGCGGCAGCTTCACGCTGCTCTGCCACTCTGTGCTGCATGCGCCGACGCTGGGTCATGCGCTTCGCCGGGCACTGCGCTTCCTCGACGTCGTGCTCGACGATCCCAGGGGACAGCTCGTCATCCGCGACGGCCTGGCCGAGGTCGAGCTCCGGGATGCAGGCGGCCCGCGTTCGGCCTTCGCCTACCGCACCTACTGGATCATCCTGCACGGCATCATCTGCTGGCTGGTCGGCCGGCGCATTCCGATCCGGCTCGTCGATTTCCGTTGCGCCGAGCCCAAACAAGGCGCCGACTACCGGCTTTTCTTCGGTGCTCCGGTGCGTTTCTCGCAAACCATCAGCCGGCTGGGCTTTGACAGCACCCTGCTCGACTTGCCGATTTCACGCAGCGAACAGGCGCTCAAACAGTTCCTGCGTAGTGCGCCCGCCAATATCCTGGTGCGTTATCGCTATGATGCCGGCATCGCCGCCGCCGTTCGCCGGCGCTTGAACCAGGCAACGCCTGCCATGTGGCGGAGTTTTGCCGAGCTTGCCGCCGATATGCGCATGCCGCCCTCCACGCTCCGCCACCGCCTGCACGACGAGGGACAAAGCTATGCCGCCATCAAGGACGATATCCGCCGGGATCTCGCCGTCGAACTGCTGCTGGGCACACCGAAAACCATCGGCGAGATCGCGGTGCAGCTCGGCTATTCCGAACCAAGCGCCTTCTTCCGGGCCTTCCGCAAATGGATCGGCAAGAGCCCTGAGGCCTTTCGGCGGGATGGAACGGAAAATCGAGAGGATGTCAGTCGAATCGATTGACTCGTTCCGACTGGCCCCGCGCTTTCGCGAACATGGCGGCAATCTTCATCACGAAGGACTTGCTGAAGCGACCAAGAACCTCCTGATGAGGCTCGATGTACCAGGAACGCTCGACGATATCGTAATTGTATTCGTCGACGACGATCCAACTCTGTTTGAGATCACCGAGACCGGCGCGCCGGCGTTCGATATCGGGAATTTCCAGCGCAACCCTTTCCGGCGGTGGTGGTTGCGTGGTGATTGCCAGAAGGGCGAGATGCGTATTTCCATCGCTCGCACTGCGGATCGCGATGACGACACAGACCGGGCGCTGTTTGCGCCCCTCGGCCTCACCACGCTGCTGCTGCCATGCCCAGAGATAGGGATAGTTTATCACCTCGCCAGGACGAAACTCATGGTTCATCGTCGTAGCTTTCCCCGCGCGCCAGTCGCTCAATTGCCTCGCCGAACAATTCGGCATGCTCATCCGGCATCTCCGAAATGTGATGCGCACGACGCGGGTCCCTGCCGCTGCGCATCCGCTGATAGTGCTCATAGCTCATCAGCACGAAACGGGGCTTGTTATGGCGGGTGAGAATAACCGGCTCGCGGCTGGCGACATCGGTGACATCACCAATCTGTTTATTGAGATCACCTGTCGTGAACTGTCGCATCAATATCGTCTCCGGTTTAATTTCCATATATTCTATATTTTCCATCTTTTCAAGAAAATGGCGTTCACGCGTTCTCGACAAGAATTCGCATGGCTCTCCCCAGTATCATTCAAGGGCACTTTGACCCCGCCGCAACCCGCGCTACATATTTCAGCGGGAGGAGTGCCATGTTTGATTTTTCGCTCGGCGAAACCGCGGACGCGATCCGTGAAGCGACGGCGCGGTTTGCCGCCGACGCTATTGCTCCGCTCGCCGCGGAGATCGATGACAGCAATACGTTTCCACGCCAGCTCTGGCCTGAGATGGGCGCGCTCGGCCTGCATGGGATCACCGTCGAGGAAGAATTCGGCGGCACGGGTCTCGGTTATCTCGAGCATGTCGTTGCCATGGAAGAGGTCTCGCGCGCCTCGGCCTCCGTCGGCCTCAGCTATGGCGCCCATTCCAATCTCTGCGTCAACCAGATCCGCCGCTGGGCATCAGCCGAGCAGAAGCGCCGCTATCTCCCGAAGCTGATCTCCGGCGAGCATGTCGGCTCGCTCGCCATGTCGGAGGCCGGCGCCGGTTCCGATGTCGTTTCCATGCGGTTACGCGCCGAGAAAAAGGGCGACCGCTATCTTCTGAACGGCACCAAGTTCTGGATCACCAACGCGCCGCATGCCGACGTGCTTGTTGTCTATACCAAGACCGATCCCGCAGCCGGCCCGAAAGGCATTTCCGCCTTCATCATCGAAAAGGGGCTGCCCGGCTTCAGCGTCTCCAAGAAACTCTCCAAGCTCGGCATGCGCGGCAGCGACACGGCCGAACTGGTCTTCGAGGATTGTGCGGTGCCCGCCGAGGCGCTGATGGGCCGGGAGGGAGAAGGTGTGAAGATCCTGATGTCCGGCCTCGATTACGAGCGCGCCGTGCTTGCCGCCGGACCGCTCGGCATCATGCAGGCCTGCCTCGACGTTGTGCTGCCCTATGTTCGCGATCGCAAGCAGTTCGGCAAAGCGATCGGCGATTTCCAGCTGATGCAGGGCAAGATCGCCGATATGTATGTGGCGCTGAATTCGGCGCGCGCCTATGTCTATTCCGTCGCCCGCGCCTGCGATGCCGGCCGCGCGACGCGCACGGATGCAGCTGCTGCGATACTCTTTGCCAGCGAGAATGCCGTAAAGGTCTCGCTGGAAGCGATCCAGGCGCTCGGCGGCGCCGGCTATACCAAGGAATGGCCGGTCGAACGCTTCCTGCGCGACGCCAAGCTCTACGATATTGGCGCCGGCACCAATGAGATCCGCCGCTATCTGATCGGCCGGGAGCTCATCGCATCATGACGGTGATTTCAACTGCGATCGATCGCGACAGCGAGACCTTCAAGGCCAATGCCAGCAAGAACAAGGCGCTTATCGACGAGCTCTATGAGCGCTCGGTAAAGGCCCGCGACGGCGGTTCGCAGGCTGCGCGGGAGCGTCATACCGGCAAGGGCAAGCTGCTGCCGCGCGATCGTATTCAGCTTCTGCTCGATGCGGGCAGCCCCTTCCTGGAGATCGGCACGCTGGCGGCCAACGGCATGTATGATGATGAGGCGCCGGGCGCCGGCATCATCACTGGCATCGGCCGCGTTTGCGGCCGCGAGGTGATGATCCTCACCAATGATGCGACGGTAAAGGGCGGCGCCTATTACCCCGTGACGGTGAAGAAACATCTGCGGGCGCAGGAGATCGCCCTGCAGAACCGACTGCCATGCCTCTATCTCGTCGATAGCGGCGGCGCCAATCTTCCGCATCAGGCCGAAGTCTTTCCCGACCGCGACCATTTCGGCGCGATCTTCTACAACCAGGCCCAGATGTCGGCCGAAGGAATCCCGCAGATCGCCTGCGTCATGGGAAGCTGCACCGCCGGCGGCGCCTATGTGCCCGCCATGTCCGACGAAACGGTCATCGTGCGCAATCAGGGCACGATCTTCCTCGCCGGCCCGCCGCTCGTCAAAGCCGCGACCGGCGAGATCATTTCGGCCGAAGAGCTTGGCGGCGCCGAGACCCATGGCCGCCGCTCCGGCGTCGTCGATCATGTCGCCGAAAATGATGAACATGCGCTGCTGCTCGTTCGCGATATCGTGAGCACCCTCAACAGCGTCAAATCAGTCGATATCGACATCCAGGCACCGCGGCCGCCGAAACTCGATCCGGAAGATCTCCGCGGCATAATCCCCGAGGACGTGCGCTCGCCCTATGACGTGCGCGAGGTCATCGGCCGGATCGTCGATGGTTCGGAACTGCATGAGTTCAAGCCGCTCTACGGCACCACGCTGGTCTGCGGCTTCGCCCGCATCTGGGGCATGCCCGTCGCCGTCATCGCCAATAACGGCGTCCTCTTCTCTGAAAGTGCGCTGAAGGGCGCGCATTTCATCGAGCTCGCCTGCCAGCGCCGCGTGCCCTTGCTCTTTCTGCAGAATATTTCCGGCTTCATGGTCGGCGGCCGATACGAGGCCGGAGGCATCGCCAAGGATGGAGCAAAGCTGGTGACGGCGGTCGCGACCGCGACCGTGCCGAAGGTCACCGTCATCATCGGCGGTAGCTTCGGCGCCGGCAATTACGGCATGTGCGGCCGCGCCTATCGCCCGCGTTTCCTCTTCACCTGGCCGAACAGCCGCATCAGCGTCATGGGCGGCGAACAGGCAGCCTCGGTGCTCGCCACCATCCGCCGAGACTCCATGGAGGCGCGCGGTGAGAATTGGCCTATTGAAGAGGAGGAGGCCTTTAAGGCGCCGATCCGCGCCGGCTACGAGGCCGAGGGCAACCCCTATTATGCCACCGCCCGCCTCTGGGACGACGGCATCATCCATCCCAGCCAGACGCGGGATGTGCTGGGCCTTGCCTTTTCCGCCTGCCTGAACGCGCCGATCCCGAAAGGGCCGCGCTTCGGCCTGTTCAGGATGTGAGGCGCCGATGATGGAAAGTATTCTCATTGCCAATAGGGGCGAAATCGCCCGCCGCATCATCCGCACCGCCAAGTCGCTCGGCATCCGTACCATCGCCGTCTATTCCGAAGCCGATGCCGGCCTGCCCTTCGTGAGAGAGGCGGACGAGGCGATCGCCATCGGCCCCTCGCCGGCCCGTGACAGCTATCTCTCGCCGGCGCGTATCCTGGAGGCCGCCCGCAAGAGCGGCGCCGCTGCGATCCATCCGGGCTACGGGTTCCTCTCGGAAAATGCCGATTTTGCCGAGGCCGTGGAAAAGGCCGGCATCGTCTGGGTCGGGGCGCCCCCGGCGGCCATCCGGGCGATGGGGCTCAAGGACGCCGCCAAGGAATTGATGCAGGCAGCCGGCGTGCCCGTGACCCCCGGTTATCTTGGATCGGACCAGAACGAAGAGCGGCTGGCGGCGGAAGCCGAGGCCATCGGTTATCCCGTGCTGATCAAGGCGGTTGCCGGCGGCGGCGGCAAGGGCATGCGCCGCGTCGAACGGCTTGAGGATTTCGCCGAACTTCTCGCCTCCTGCCGCCGTGAGGCGGCGGCCGCCTTCGGCGACGACCGCGTTCTCATCGAACGCTATATCGCCAATCCGCGCCATATCGAGGTGCAGGTTTTCGCCGATCAGCTCGGAAATTGCGTGCATCTCTTCGAACGCGATTGCTCGCTGCAGCGCCGTCACCAGAAGGTCATCGAGGAAGCGCCTGCCCCGGGCCTGGATGCCGCCACCCGCGCTGCGATCTGCGATGCGGCAGTGAAGGCCGCAAGAGCAGTGAACTATGTCGGCGCCGGCACCATCGAATTCATCGCCGATGCCTCGCAGGGCCTGCATCCCGACCGTATCTGGTTCATGGAGATGAACACCCGCCTGCAGGTGGAGCACCCCGTTACCGAAGCGATATCAGGCGAAGATCTGGTGCTGTGGCAGCTGAAGGTCGCCAGCGGCGAGCCACTGCCGAAAACGCAGGACGAGATCGTCATGAACGGCTGGGCGTTCGAAGCCCGGCTCTACGCCGAAAACCCCGCCGCCGGCTATCTGCCCTCGACCGGCCGGCTTGAACATCTAAGCTTGCCGGAGTCCGTCCGTGTCGATAGCGGTGTCGAGCAAGGGGATGACATCACCGCCTTCTACGATCCGATGATCGCCAAGATCATTGCGCATGGGCCGAACCGCGAGGCCGCACTTTCGAAGCTCGCAGCCGCCTGCGCCGGTATCGAGGTTTGGCCGGTGAAATCCAATGCCGGCCTGCTTGCCCGCATCGCCGTCGATCCGGATTTTCGCGCCGCTTGGATCGATACCGGCTTTCTCGACCGCCGCGGAGATAGCCTTGTAGCGAAGGAGCCTGACGAGACGACCATCGATAGAGCGGCCACTGCGCTTTCGAAGGGCACGGATAATGACCCCTGGTCGGCGCTGACCGGTTTTCGCATCGCCGGGCCAAACGATAACCGGGTGCGCGTGCGCATTGACGGTCATCTCTATTGGGGACGCGCGCACCCGGACCTTGAAGCAAATGCCTTTGAGATGGACGAGACAACGGTGCTTTTCGACGCCGGCAATGCTTGGCCGATCGGCCTGCCCGCGGCGAGCGAGGTCGAAGCAAACCAAGGGCCAGGCGATGGCGCGATCCTTTCGCCCATGCCCGGCCTCGTCATCTCGGTGGAGGTCGCCGAAGGCGATCGCGTCGCTAAAGGGGACCGTCTGCTGACGGTCGAAGCGATGAAAATGGAGCATTCGCTGCGCGCACCCTTCGACGGCATTGTCGGGAAACTGCAGGTTTCCACCGGCGCCAGGGTTTCGGAAAACCAACTGGTGGTCACCGTCATGAAGGAGCAGGATTGATGGCCGGCCGTTATTTCGACGAATGGACGGTCGGCGACCGCATCGCCCACGAGATCCGCCGCACGGTCACCGAGACCGACAACCTGCTGTTTACGACGCTTTCCCACAATCCGCAGCCGCTGCATCTCGATGCCGATTATGCGGCCGGCACCGAATTCGGCCGGATCGTCGTCAACGGCACCTTCACCTTTGCGCTCACCGTCGGACTTTCGGTCGGCGACACCACGCTCGGCACGCTCGTCGCCAATCTCGGTTACGACAAGGTGACGATGCCGAAGCCGGTCTTCATCGGTGACACGCTGCGAGTGGAAACGGAAGTGACAGAACTGCGCCGCTCGAACTCCCGCTCCGATGCCGGCATTGTCACTTTCCGGCATATCACCCTCAACCAGCGCGGCGAGATCGTCTGCCAGTGCCTGCGCATGGCGATGCTGAAGGTGAAGCCGTCATGAAGCTGCGCTCGCTGCTCTTCGTGCCCGGCGACCGGCCGGAGCGTTTCGAAAAGGCGCTCGCCTCAGGCGCCGATGCCGTCATTCTCGACCTGGAAGATTCGGTTGCGCCCGCCAACAAACCACGAGCCCGCCAGGCCGTCCACGATTTCGTCCTGCGCCATGCCGGCGAAACCAATCTCCTGGTCCGCATCAATCCCCTCGCCTCCCCGGAGTTCGAAGACGACGTTGCCGCTCTGAGCCGCCTCCATCCTTCCGCGATCATGCTGCCGAAGGCCGAAGGTGCTGCTTCGGTGCTGAATCTCGCAGGCTCTCTCGCATCTGCTATTCCCATCCTGCCGATCGCAACCGAAACGCCGTCCGCGATCTTCGAGATCGGCAGCTACCAGGACGTCGCGGCCAGCCTCTGCGGCCTGACCTGGGGTGCTGAAGATCTGTCCGCCGTGATGGGAGCTGCGACCGCGCGCAGGACCGATGGCCGTTACACGCCGCCTTATGAGCTTGCCCGCTCGCTCACGCTGTTCGCAGCCCATGCCGCCGCCATTCCGGCCATCGACACCGTCTATCCCGATTTCCACGATCTCAGCGGTCTCAGGGCCTATGTCGGCCGCGCCCGGCGTGACGGCTTTTCCGGCATGATGGCCATCCATCCGAGCCAGATCGAAGTGATCAACCATGCCTTCACGCCTGACGCGTCCGAGGTCGCCTGGGCGGAGAAGGTCGCCGCCGCCTTTGCCGCCAGGCCGGACGCCGGCGTTATCCAGCTTGACGGGCGCATGCTGGATATGCCGCACCTCAAGCTTGCCCTCCGCATCCTAAACGCCGCCGGACGTTAGCCAACCGCTCCGGCGGGCTCGAAAGGACGCCGGCTCAATCGTAGGGGGAATAGCATTGCCTGCGCGGTCCCCCGAGAGGGCTGAAAACTATTGTCATAGGCTGAATACGACCGGTACCGGCGCGCGCACCAAGCATAGTGTCTCCCGTCATAATCATTCGAATATTCCTCCGATGGCGGAACAGCATCGGACGGTGGCGGCATGATAACGGGTGGTGGCCCCGGAGGGCCGGGAAGCAAGGGGATGGGCGGCGGAACTTGCGCCATGACAGCCGATTGCGCGGCCAGAAGCAACGAGACCGTGGCGAACGTCAGCAAATATTTCATCGAAAACTCCTCATGTTGCGGCGCATCTCTGAAAGGTGCTCCCTGCGTCAACGGCTGAACTTCAGATCCGGCTTGTCGCCGTCCCAGCCCTGCAGCCCCCCGGGAGCCGAACGAAACCGAAGGCATCGCGTGCCCATCTTGCCGGATATGCACATCGCATCGTCCTTGACCGTCCAGCTGATGGAGAGCGCAAACGGCATCGGACCGCGAATGCTTCCGGTGCCGTCCTTCGCCAGGGTGACTTTGAGGGCCTTGCCATCCGGCGCCAGTGCCGACCATGGCGCCCCATCGGCGAGGATCGCGGCCGCCTTCTCGGCCGGCAGGAACGGTTCCTGCGCTGAGAATGCCGGGCTCGCCGCGAACGCTGCGATCACTGCTCCTGCAAGCCGTAGATATGTCTTCATGCCAATGTCCTTTCTGCTGGTTTTGAAATGCTGCAGCCGCTACGCCGCGCGTGAATTGAGAATTGCCGTCATTGAGAGACCGTCGCGCGAGACCGATCGGAATCCTCGGGATTGGAACCATTGCCACCGAAGCGCCGAGCGTGGCGACGGTGGAGGTCGCGGCAACCGCACGGTTCGTCGCGACGATGTCGGTGACGGTCGCATGGACGACGAGATCTGCCGGCTGGTTTGGAGCCACGACCTTGAAGCGGTCGATGAGGCCCATGCACAGCGCCCGGTCGACGGCATTGCTCAGGAGCGCCAGGTCCTTGGCGTCGAAAGAACCGCCGCCGGCATTCTCCACCACCGTCGGAACGATGCGTGCCGTTTGCGCGGCAAGAACCGCTGGCGAATTCACGCACAATTTTGCCTTGGTCAGAGCCGCCCGACGCGGCCATTCCCGCATAGGAACCGAGGGAAGTGCCCTGCTGCAGGGGTACGTTCGTGCAGGAGGAGAGCAAAGCGAGGAAGACGGCGCAGATTGCCGCCCGCATGGGCACTTCTGCTGGTCGGATATTGGGGGTCATCGGCGAATCTTCTGAACCGGGATCATGGATTCAGCTTTTAGAGAGGCCAGCGTTAATGGCGGTAAAGCCGGTGTAAAGTTGGGTAAAATATTGAAATCCGAGACCCGCGGGCGCCGTTTGACTTGCGCCGCCGCGGGGTGGCGGGTGGCCGATCAGCCCGATTTCGCCGTTCGCTCGGAGACGACCTGCTGTTGCGGAGGCAGGTAACCGGCGCCGATGGCGACGTAGAGATCGACATAATCCTTGGCGACCTGCTGCACTGTGGCGGCTAGGCTTGCCTGGGCATCGGAGACCGAACGCTGCGCGTCGAGGACGTCGAGCAGCGACGAGGCGCCGTCCTTGTAGCTCGTGGTCGACAGTGCCAGCGATTCCTCCGCCGTCTGCACCTGCCTGCGCAGCGGTTCCAGCGTCTGCGTGTCGCGGCGAACCGCCGACAGCGCGTTTTCCACCTCTTCGACCCCGTTCAGCACCGCCGCTTTCCAGGCGAGATGCTGGGTTCTGGCATCGGATTTTTCGATGTCGACATTCGCCCGCAATTTGCCGCCATCGAAGATCGGCAGGTTGAGCGTCGGTCCAAAGGACCAGCTGGTCAGGCTTGCGCCGCTGGCGCCCGATGATTTGACCCAGCTCGGCGAGATCGAACCGGAGAGCGAGATCGACGGATAAAGCTGGGCTTCCGCGGTGCCGATATCGGCAACAGCCGCCGCCAGCTCGCGTTCGGCCTTTCTTATATCGGGACGGTTGCGGATGAGATCGGCCGGAATGCCGGCGCGAATGTCGCCGCGGAAGACCGGCTGGCCGGGGCTTTTCTGCAGCTCGCCCATCAGCGAGGCCGCCGGCATCCCGAGCAGAGTGGCAATGTGATGGGCCGATTCGGTGAAGCTCTGTTCGAGGCCGGGAATGTCGGACTTCGTCGACTGTACCAGGCCCTCGGCCTGGACGACGTCGAGGCGGGAGGCGGCCCCTGCCTTCAGCTGCAGCTGTGTGAGTTCGTAAGTCTGTTGGCGGGACTTCAAGCTCGCCTGCGAAAGTGCGATGCGCTCCTGATAGTAACGGGCGTCGATATAGCTCTCGACCAGGTCTTTCAGGAAGGTGAGCTTTGCATTGTCGGCTGTCGCATAGGCGGCCCCCAGCGAGGCGACGGCGCTCTCTTTCGAGCGACGGTACTGGCCGAAGACGTCGAGCAGCCAGGAAAGACTGGCCCCGCCGGCTGTCGTGTTGGTGGTGCCGACCGTCGTGCGGAGCCGCCCCTTCTCGCCGGATACCGTGTGCGATGCATCGACACTGAGGCTCGGCAGACCGCCGGCGCCGGCAACCGTGACATTGGCGGAAGCCGAGTTGATGCTCTCGAGCGCCTGCAGCACATCGAGGTTCTCGCTGAGGCCATGGGCCACCAAGCCGTCGAGCCGCTTGTCGCGATAGGCCGTCCACCACTCAGCCGTCGCGACATTGCCGTTGCTCTTGCTGCCACCCTCTGCGAATTTGGCGGGGAGCGGCATCTCGGGGGGCACGTGGTCCGGGCCGCTGACGCAGCCCGCGAGCAGGAGCGCAAGGGCTGAGGTGGCGTAGGGGAGGGATGATAGTCTGGTGCGGTGCGACGGACTCACTGGCGAGCTTTCTGAACCGGGATCGGAGGTTCAGGCTTAGCGAGGCCAGCGTTAATGGCGGTAAAGAAACTGTAACGTTAGGTAAAATCGCGAGAGGCGGATCAGACTTGATGGTCAGCCGAACCATGGGGCGTCGGCCGTCTCCGAAGCTCCAGCGTGATCGCCAGTCCGCCGCCATCGGGCAAGGATGCATGCACCCGCCCGCCATGGCGCTCGACGGCCTGCCTGGTGATGGCGAGACCCAGGCCGTATCCGCCTCTCGGCACGGCCTCTTTCCCGCGTGAGAACGGCTGGAAGATGCGCTCGAGTTCGTCGCGCCTGACGCCCGGCCCCTGATCGGTGACGCAGATTTTGAGGCGCTCGGCCGCCGCCTCGCAAGACACGGATATGTGCGAATGCTCGGCCGTGTATTTGACGGCGTTGCGCACGACGTTTTCGAGCGCCCGGTAGATCAGCTCACCTTCGACCTCGGCGCGGAAGGTGCCCTCGACACTGGTTGTGATCGACACCTCCCGCGCCTGGGCTTCGAATGCCGCGTCGCCGAGGATTTCATTCAGCAGTTCGATGACATCAAGGGCCTGGGTCTTCAGCGGCAGGCCGGAGCCCGTGGTGAGCCTGGCAAGCGTCAGAACTTCGCCAACCAGCGCGTCGAGCCGTTCGACCTCCCGGTCCATCCGATCCAGCATGGCGCCGAGTTTGGCCGGGCTTTGCCGAAGCACACCGACGGCGGCCTGCAGACGCGACAGGGGCGAACGCAATTCATGGGAGACGTCATGGAACAGCCGTTGCTGCGCATCCTGAAGCTCCTGAAGCCGGGCGGCGCTGGAATCGAAGTCGTGCGCCAGTGCGGTGACCTCGTCCTTTCGGCCAGCCATTTTGTCCCCGATGCGGAAGTCGAAGCGGCCATGGGCGAGCGCACTCAAGCCGTCGCGCAGATGCACGACGGGACGAATGAGGTACCGGGCGAGCGCGCCTGCCGATATCGTGCTCGAAATCAGGATCGCGATCCACGGTATGAACGGACCAAGGTTGTCGAAGGTGAAATTGGCGCGAGCCGGCAGGGAAATCTGATAACAAACTCCGTCCTTGAGGACGGATCTTGTATCGGCCGTCTTCGGAACCGCACAGGCATCGGCTTTCGCGGTCTTGGAAATCGTCAGACCAGGCGGTAGCGTCTCTTCGCTTGTGCGCACGAAATACCTGGCAGCATCTTCGCCATCTCTGGCGAGCATGTTTGCGGTCAGGTTCAGGGTGATCGCTCGCCGCTCTTCATCCAATTCGCGCGCAAAAGGAACCCCCTGGAGAAAATTGACGAGCAGGAAGATCACGCCGACGGTCGCCGCCATCGTCAGCCAGATCGTCGTGAAGAATTTCCAGAAAAGCCGGGGCATGGTCAGTCCACGAGAAGTTGATAGCCCTGGCCGCGAACGGACTGGATCCAGGATTGCCCATCCTCCCTCAGCCCGAGCTTCTGGCGCACGCTGCTGATATGGACGTCGATACGGCGATCGAACGGGGTGAGCGGCTTGCCGAAGGCCCGCTTCGAAATTTCCTGCTTCGACACGAGCTGGCCGGCGCTGCGGGCAAGCACCTCGAGCAGGCTGAACTCGGTGCCAGTCAGGTCAAGGCTTTCGCCGCGCCATTCGGCGATCCTGCTGCCCGGATGGATCACCAGTTGCCCCGCCCTTATCGTGTCGGTCGTCGCGCCGGCCGCCGGCTGGCCTGCCCGACGCAGGATGGCGCGCAGCCGCGCCGCCAGCTCGCCCGGCGAGCACGGCTTCGGCACATAGTCGTCGGCGCCGAGATTGAGGCCCGATATCCTGTCCACGTCATCGCCCCTTGCGGTCAGCATCAGCACGGGAACCTGGCTGAGCTTCCTGATCCTCTGCAGAACCTCGATCCCGTTCATCCGAGGCATCATGATGTCGAGCACGATGATATCGACCGTATTGCCGGCAGCCGCCGCAATGGCGGCGCGACCGTCCGTATCCGTGACGACCTCATATCCTTCTTCGACCAGATATTCCTGCAGAAGCGTCGTCAGCTCGGCATCGTCGTCGATGAGGAGAACCTTGTTCATTCACTTCGTCCGTCATTAATCCCGTCAAGCCATACAGCACAAACACAGTCATGCGACCGAGTTTTACCTAACTTAACACTAACTTGACCGCACTTAACGTTCGCCCCGTTACTTATCCTGCCATGACATAGACGCGCGCCGAGGCCGGTTGCCGCGCATGAGCGGCAATCATCCGTCGAGTTGGCGCGGATCGGGAAAAGGCAGCGATGCCTTTGACCACAAGGAGTGCATCGTTGAGAAAACCGTCTGGAATATTCACCACCGCTCTTGTTGCGGCAGCACTCCTGCTTCCGCTGCGCAGTGCGGTGGCGGACCAAGCCGCCGCCGCCCTGACCGTCTCGCTGGTGACGGCGGCTGAGCGGGACTGGCCGGAAACCGCTCCCGCAAGCGGCTGGCTGAAGCCCTGGCAGGAGGCCATCATCGCTTCCGAAACAAGCGGTCTGCGCGTCACCGAAATCCTGGCCGATGTCGGCTCCGTGGTTAAGAAGGGGCAGACCCTCGTCCTGTTGTCGCAGGACAGCGTGCAGGCCGATCTTCGCAAGCAGGAGGCGGCCGTCGTGACCGCTCAGGCAAACCTGACAAAGGCAAAGGCCAATGCCGATCGGGCTCGCCAGCTTCGACCCTCCGGCGCCCTCTCGGATGAGAAGATCGTCGAATATCTTGCCGACGAACAGACGGCGGCGGCAAGTCTTCAATCCGAAGAGGCGGCGCTCGACAGCCAGAAGATCAAGCTCGACCAGACGACCGTTACGGCCGTCGACGATGGTCTGATCACTTCACGCTCGGCCGAGCTCGGCGCCGTCGTCTCTTCCGGCAGCGAATTGTTTCGTATGGTCCGCCAGCAGCGGGTCGAATGGCAGGCCGAGGTTTCGGCTCGTTACCTCTCGCGCATCTCGGAAGGATTGAGCGTCGACATCGACGGGCCGGACGGGCGCCGCATTCAGGGCAAGGTGAGACTCGTCGGACCTTCGGTCGACACCAATACGAGCCGGGCGATCGTCTATGTCGCGCTTCCCCAGGACGTTCAGCCGCGCACCGGCCTTTACGTCACCGGCAGCATTGAACTCAGGACCACGCCGGCACTAACGGTTCCGGAGACGGCGATCGTGTTCCGCGACGGAATAAACTACGTCTTCGCGGCTGGCGAGGACAAGCGGGTAAGACGGGTACGGGTGGAGACCGGCCGCCGCAACGATGGCGAAGTCGAGATCGTCTCCGGCATAGAAAAGTCGGCGAGAGTCGTGACGTCGGGCGGAGCATTTCTGTCGGACAACGATCTCGTGAAGATCGCGGGAGAAGGCTG